>JAYRVK010001329.1:0-6699 GCA_041918555.1 Sandaracinaceae bacterium | reverse complement strand
TCGCGTGGGGCCCCCTCGGCCGACGGCCGGCGCGCAGCGACGTCCTGGCCTCGATCGATTAATCGACGCTCTCTGAGCTCTCGAGGGGGCGGTGTGCGCCCTACATCCAGAACGCGACGAGCGCGAAGTGCGTGGCCGCCGCGGCGAGCACGAACGCGTGGAAGATCTCGTGGTAGCCGAAGCGACCGGGGAGCGGGTTCGGGCGCCGCAGCGCGTACGCGAGCGCGCCGACCGAGTAGAGCAGACCACCGCCGAGCAGCATCGCGAGCGCCGACCAGCCCATCGCGTCGACGATGTGCAGGACCGCGGGGAGCCCGGACCAGCCGACCACCACATAGACCAGCGCGCGCACCCACTTGGGCGCGCCGACCCAGAACATCGTGATCGCGAACCCGACCCCCGCGACCGCGAGCGCGCTGTAGTAGGCCCACTCGACCCCGCGGCCCGCGAGCCCGACGAGGAAGAGCGGCGTCTCGGTGCCCGTGATGAGCACGAAGATCATCGCGTGGTCGAGCCGTCGCATCACCTCGTACGCGCGGCGCGACCAGCGCACGCGGTGGTAGAGCGCGCTCGTCCCCATGAGGCCGACCACGCTCCCGAGGAACGCGATCACGGGCCACCGCACCGCCTCCGCGTCGAGCGCGAGGAGCAGCCCCCCGGCCAGGAGGAAGCCGAAGAACCCGACCACGCAGAGCTGCCCCCGCAGGGTCGGTCGGTCATCGGCGGCGGCGATCGCGGCCACGAGGGAGATGTACCGCCCCGCGACGCGCGCGACCGTCACCGGACGGTCATCGTTTGGTCTGCCGCCGCGTCACGCGGCCACGGGCTCGGCGCGCTGCGCCCTCTTCGAGTACGCGGCGAGGCGCTCGGGCGAGAACCTCACGAGCCGCCGCTTCATCAGCGCGATGATCTCGTCCTTGCTCCGCGGCTCCTCGCGCAGCTCGACGAAGTGATCGGCGAGCGTGTCGTAGCGCTTGAGCATGAGGAGCAGCCACACGAGGAAGAAGTCGAGGCCCTCGAAGATGATCGCGTCGTTCTCTCGGTACGCGTCGAGGTTCTCCTCGAGCTCGGGCGCGTGCTCGGTCCAGTGCCGGTTCGCCACGAGGTGATGGCTGATGTGATAGCCGTCGTTGAAGCAGCGCCGGTTGTAGCGGGAGTTGATGCACGTGATCGACGACTTGTAGTCGTTGTCCGGCTCGTCGGGATCGACGAACGCGTGCTGGCCCCAGTTGCCCGCCATCATCAGGACGCGGATCGCGACGAACGGGATGATGAACACCGTCAGCGTCGCGGGCAGGTTCACGAAGCTCAGCCCCACAGAGAGCGCGATGAAGCCGAGCTCGCCGACCAGCATCTTGCGCAGCACCGCGTAACGCTTCTTGCGGAGCTGGTACGCCGCCATCTCCGGCATGATGAAGAAGAAGAAGCGCAGGAAGTACCTGAGCCAGTCGACCACGCCGTCGCGCTGGTAGCCCATCGTCGAGGAGAGGTCGTCCGGCAGGTTCCCCTCGGCGTGGTGCATCGTGATGTGGTGGACCTCGTAGGTCCACGGCGACTGCCCGCAGAAGGGGCCGATCACGAACGGCACCCACTGGTTGAAGAGCTTGTACTTGCGCTTGAAGAGCTTCCGGTGGCTGGTGTTGTGGAGCATCAGCATGTACCGGTCGATGAAGACCAGGAACACGAGCGCCCAGTAGAGCGGGGCCATCCACCACCGGAAGAGGTCCGGCACGTAGAGCAGCGCGGCCGCCGGCACGATCGCCAGCGTCATCTGGAGCGAGAGCCAGATGAACGGCAGGTCGCGCTCGTCGTTGATGAGCGAGAGGAAGAAGCGCTCCACCGCGTTGCGCTCGGCCTTCGGGGTGAAGCGCGGGTCGGTGATCGCAGCGAGCGGCCGGGACATCGTGGCCGGGAACGTGTCAGACCTCCGCGCCGGGGGCAAACCCTCGGCGTGAGGAAGCTTCACGCTGCTCCGCGTCGGCGAACGTGCGCCGGACCGCGTAGGCGAGGAGCGCTAGCGAGCCCGTCGGGACCACCGCGAGCGCCCACGGCAGAGGCTCGATCCCGCGCGACTTCGCGTCGCGCCACAGCCACTGGATCCCGAACGTGGCGGCGATGCACAGGTCGACCGCGATCTGGATGCCCCACGGGTTCGTGAACAGCTGCGCGAGCTGCTCGCCGGTCGACCCGGTCACGGCCGCCCACGCGGTGAGCGCGGTGAAGTCGAGGAGCAGGAGCACGAGACCGATCTTCTTCAGGGTTGCCATGCTGTGTTGCCTCCGGGCTCGCCCTCCGCAGCCGTCGTGCCAGCCGCGCGCGATCGGCGGCCGAGCGCGCGCGTGCGGCGCCGGCGCAACGGGGCCCCGGGCGGCGTTGCGCCGCCGCAACGTCGCGCTCGCCCCGCATCGGGTGGCCGCGTGGCATGCGCTTCGCCTTATCCTCGGGCATGCGCCGCTGGGACCTCCTCGGCTCGCTCGTCGGCCTCGGCGTGGCCGCGTTCGACCTCGGCACGTTCCTCTGGGCGGGCGTCGACCTCGGCGCGCTCACCGCGCACCCGCTCGGCTGGGCCGTCCTCGTCCTGTTCGTGCTCGGCTACGGCCTCTTCGGCTTCGCGCTCGGCCGCCTCTGGCTCGCGCGACAGCAGGCGAAGGCCGACGCGGCGCGCATCGCGGCGCAGCTCGCCGCGCTCGAGGAGAGCCGCGCGCGCCTGCTCTCCTCCGAGAAGCTGGCCGCGCTCGGCCGGCTCGCCGCGGGGATCGCGCACGAGGTCCGCAACCCGCTCGGCGTGATCAAGGCGTCGGCCTCGATGGTGCAAGAATCGTTGACGGACGGCAGCGAGGACCACCGCGCCCTCGGGCTCGTGGTGGACGAGATCGACCGGCTCGACGGGCTGATCGCGGCGCTCCTCGCCTTCGCGAAGCCCGCGCGGATGGTGCTCGCGTCCGCGCCGCTCGACCCGATCGTCGCGCGCGCGGCGACGCTGGCGCGCGAGGCGAGAGACGTCGCGGTGGAGCCCGCGCTCGAGGCCGGCTGGACGCTCCGCGCCGACCCGGATCTCCTCACACAGGTGCTGTTCGGGGTGTTCGTGAACGCGGCGGAGGCGGGCGCCACGCGGGTCGCGGTGCGCGGAGCGCGGCGCGCGGGCGCGGTCGAGCTCGAGCTCGCCGACGACGGGCCGGGCATCGCCGAGGCCGACGAGCCGCGGGTGTTCGAGCCGTTCTTCACCACCAAGGCGGCGGGCACGGGCCTGGGCCTGAGCATGGCCGCGCGGATCGTCGAGGCGCACGGCGGCGCCATCGAGGTCGTCCAGGGCAAGGGGCTCGGCGAGGACGGCCGCGGCGCGTGCTTCGCGATCCGCCTCCCCGTCGAGGGCCCCGCCGTCGCGACGGAGGCCGCGTGACCGGCGCGCGGATCGCGGTGCTCGACGACGAGCCGCGGATGGTCGAGGTCGTGGGCATGCTCCTGCGCCGCGCGGGCTACGAGGTCGCCGGCTTCACCGAGCCGCACGCGCTCCTCGACGCGCTCGACGCGGAGCCCGTGGATCTGTTGCTCACCGATCTGAAGATGCCGGGCCTCGACGGCGTGACGGTGCTCGAGCGCGCGCGCCAGAAGCTCCCGGGCCTGCCAGTGATCCTCTTCACCGCGCACGCGACGGTGCCGACCGCGATCGAGGCGATGAGGAAGGGCGCGTACGACTACGTGCAGAAGCCCTTCGACAACGCGGAGCTCAGGGCGCTCGTCGCGCGGGCGCTCGACCACGCGTGGCTGCGGAGCGAGAACCGCTACCTGAGGGCCCCGGGCGCGCCGCCGATCGTGGCCGAGAGCGAGGCGATGAAGCGCGCGATGGCGCTCGTGCGCCGCGTCGCGCCGAGCCGCAGCACGGTCCTCGTCACCGGCGAGAGCGGCACCGGCAAGGAGGTGATCGCGCGCGCGCTGCACTTCGGCTCCGACCGCGCCGAGGGCCCCTTCGTCGCGATCAACGTGAAGGCGATCCCCGACACGCTCCTCGAGTCGGAGCTCTTCGGCCACGTCGCGGGCGCGTTCACCGGGGCGAGCGGCGACAAGCCCGGCGTCTTCGAGCGCGCGAGCGGCGGCACGCTCTTGCTCGACGAGATCGGCGAGGTCTCCCTCGACTTCCAGGCCAAGCTCCTGCGCACGCTCCAGGAGCGCGAGGTCCAGCCGGTCGGCGCGAGCGCGCCGCGGAAGGTGGACGTGCGGCTGATCGCGGCGACGAACCGCGACCTCGAGGCGGAGGTCCGCGCGGGCCGCTTCCGCGAGGATCTCTACTTCCGGCTGCACGTGATCCGCATCCACCTCGCGCCGCTCCGCGAGCGCAAGGAAGACGTCTTGCCCCTCGCCCGCGCGTGCCTCGCGAAGATCGCGGCGGACGAGGGCCGCGAGCTCCGCGGCTTCCACCCCGAGGTCGAGGCGTGGCTCCTCGCGCGCGACTGGCCGGGCAACGTGCGCGAGCTCCAGGCGGTGGTCGAGCGCGGCGCCATCCTCGCCACGGGCGAGCGCGTCGAGCTCGCGGACGTGCGCGCGGACCAGACGGGCGACGAGCCGAGCGCGCCCGTGACGCGCCTCGCGGAGCTCCTCGATCTCGCGACCGCCGAGCACGTGCGCCGCGCGCTCGAGGAGGTCGGCGGCAAGCGCGTCGAGGCGGCGAAGCGGCTCGGCATCGAGCGCACGACGCTCTACCGGCTGATGCGCAAGCACGGCCTCGAGTAGCGCTCACACGATCCGGAGCAGCTCGATCTCGAACACGAGCATGCCGGCGGGCCGGCCGGGGCGGCCTCCGTAGGCGAGCGCCTCCGGGATCCACACGCGGATCCGCTCGCCGACGACCATCAGGGTGAGCGCCTCCGCGAAGCCGTCGATCACGCCCGCGAGCGGGAACGTCGCGGGCTGGCCGCGGGTCTCGGAGCTGTCGAACATCCGGCCGTCGGTGGTCCAGCCGGTGTAGTGGACCTGCGCGCTCTGCGCGCGGGTCGGCCGCGCCGTCCCGGTGCCCGGCGCGAGCACCACGTACGCGAGGCCCGAGGGGGTGCGCGTCGCGTGCGCCGGCGCGGCGGCGACGTCCGGGGGCGGCGGCCGCGCGGACGGATCGGCCGCGTTGTCCGGGTGCGCGTGCGCGAGCCCGGGCAGCTCGAGCAGCGCGAAGGTCAGCGCGAGGAGCCGCATCGGGAGGGGCAACCGCGGGACCATGATCCGTGTTCCCATGCGCTACGCGTCGGTCGGCAGCGACTCGGTCTTCGCGTAGACCTCACGGAGCGGCAGCGTCAGGCCGAGCGCGGCGAGCTCGATCGCGTCCTCGCCCTGGTGATCCGTGAGGATCCACGCGTTCTCGGCGCGTCGATAGTGCAAGACGTGTTGCTCCTCGCTGCCCACGAAGAGGAGGTGCTGGACGCTCTCGATGCGGCGGTAGTGCGCGAGCTTGAGCGAGAGGTCGTGCATCCACGTGGACGAGGAGAGCACCTCGACGATCAGGGTCGGGTTCTCGAGCGAGGAGGGACGCTCGCCGGTCAGGCGCGGTCGAGCGCAGACGACGGTGACGTCGGGGTAGGTGTAGCTTCCCGTGTCCTCGATGCGGACGCGCTGATCGGACGGCAGCACGAGGCACGGGCGAGCGCGGAGCGCGTTCGCCAGGTACGCGGTGACATTGCCGGCGATCAGGTTGTGCCGGATCGACGCGCCGGCCATCGCGTACACGATCCCGTTCAGGTACTCGTGCTTCGTCTCGCTCTCGGCGTCGAGCGCGAGGTAGTCCTCGACCCGGACCTTCGGCGCGGCGTCCATGCCCCGAGGGTACCGCGCGCTCGCGGGGCTCGCACGGCTGCGCTATGCGTGGGGTCGGTGCAGAGGTGGGTGCTCGCGCTCGTGCTCGCGGGGTGCGCCGGCGGATCGCCGCCGCGCACGGTGCGGCTCGACCTCGACGGCGAAGAGGGCGGGCCCGGCCCGAGCATCGCGGGGATCGAGCTGCCGCGGATGCCCGTCGACGTGACGCCCGAGGACGCGCCGCTGCGCGAGGGCTGGGCGCTCACGGAGCAGGCGCTCACGATGCCGGCGCCGCGCCCGCCGACGGGCGAGGAGTGGGAGGTCGAGACCTGGGCCGACGACGCGCTCGGCGACTGGATGGCGCGCCGCGCGGAGGCGATCGCGGCGGCGCAGCGCGCGCTCGAGGCGGCGCGGCAGGGGCGGGCCGACCACAGCGTCGTCGCCTCGGCGCTCCTCGGCCTCGCGTACGCGCGCTTCGCGATGGACCTGCGCGGGCTCGAGACGCCGGAGGTGTGGGCCGGCGACGCGGAGCGCGCCGGGGCCTACCGCGCCGCGATGGAGACCGCGGCGCGCCCGCTCTGGGCGCGCGCGCTCGACGCGTTCGGGAGCTGCGCGTCGGTCGCGAACGCGCAGCCGGTGCACAGCCTCGATCAGTGGCGCGAGCGCTGCGACCGCGAGGGCCGCGAGGCCGCCGCGATGCTCCCCGACGTCGAGGAAGAAGAGGACGGCGAAGAGTGAAGGGCCGTCGATTGATCGCGTCGGCGATGGATCGAGGACGGAGTGAGGTGCGCCTCCGAAGCCCCGCTGGCGCGGGTCTTCTACGGCGGCGAAGCGGGGCCGCCGGGCCGGGGCGCGTTGGGCCCGCCCAGCCCCCAACGGGGGCGGGGCCCCCGCGGCGGGGCCCCCGCGGCGAACACCGGGGGG
>JAYRVK010001328.1:0-3748 GCA_041918555.1 Sandaracinaceae bacterium | reverse complement strand
GGGTCATCCGACCCTCGTCAGGGAGGTCCGGCGCGGGGCTCGGCTCGGCGGGCGGTGCGGGCGGCGCGAGGCCGAGCTCCTTGGCGTCGTACGCGATGGTCTTGGCCGGGGCCTTCCTCGCGGGGGGCTCGGGCGAGGGCGCCGCGGCGGCTACTGGGGGGGGGGCCGGCTCCGGGGGGGCGACCGGCTGCGGCGCGGCAGGGGCGAACCCCAGCGGGGCGGCGTCGTTCGCGATGGTCTGCTGCGGCGCCTTCTTCTTCTTCTTGTTGCTCTTCGCGATTGGCGGCGCGGCCACGTCGGGAGCGGGGGCCGCCGCGGTCGCGGGGGGCGCGGCAGGGAGGAGGGCGGCGTCGTGGGCGATGGCCTGCTGCGGCGCCATGGACGACGGAGCCTGCGCCGCCAGCGGGGCGAGTCCGAGCTCTCTCGCGTCGTAGGCGATGGTCTTCGCGGGGCTCTTCTTCTTCCCGCCCGCTGGCATCACTTGGGCCGGCGGGGGGACGGATCCCGGGCGCGGCACCGGGTCCGCCGGGACGTGGGGACCGGTGGGCTTGGGCGCCGGTCTCAGGCTCGACTCGGCGTCCGGCGCGAGCGAGTACGTCTTGCGCGCGACGGCGTCGTGGATCGTCACGCGGCCGTCTGGCGTGACGTTGCAGCTCGCGCCCGGGGGCACGCCCCCCGACTCGCCGATCGCGCCCCGCGCGAGCTTGAGCGCGGTCATCCAGTTCCCCGCGTCGACGTTCGCTTCGGAGATCACGGCGGAACCACCGATCTCCGTCACCACGAGTCTCCAGCTCTTGGCGGCCAACGTCGTACTCACCGCAGTCGCCCGAGATGGGCGTGCAAGGCAGCTCCACCGGGGCTTCCGGATGAAGCCATGATTGCTCGGGCGGGGTCAAGGGAGGCGAGCATCGGGAGGCGCTTGCGCGGGAGTCTGCTACCGTCCCGACCCCGTGTGGATCCTCGTCGTGTCCCCACCGCACGTCGCCGATCGATCGGAGGGTGGGGCGTCGGTGCTGTCGGACCTCGGCTGCCGGGTCGAGAAGGTGGATCTCTGGGATCGCCTCGACGAGGAGCGGTTCCTCCGTCGACCTCCGAACGCGGTGCTCGTCGAGGCGATCGACGAGGTGGACGCGGGCCGGGCGGCGCTCATGCGGGTGCGCGCGGTCTCCTCGCTCGCCGACGTGCCCGTCTTGTGCGCGGTCACCGTGAACGCGCTCCAGTCGATCCGACCACACGACGCGTTCGACGACATCGTGTTGGTGCCGTACGTGCCGGTGGAGCTGTACGTACGCATCCGGCGCTCGGAGTGGAGCCGGAGCGAGTTCCACAGCTCGGAGCGCATCAAGGTGGGTCACGTGGTGCTCGACCTCGCGGCGCACGAGGTGAGCTCCGACGGTGTCCCCGTCACGCTCACCCACCAGGAGTTCGCGCTCCTCAAGTTCCTCGCGACGAACCGCGGCCGCGTGTTCAGCCGTCAGCAGCTGCTCGAGCGCGTCTGGGGCGTCGACTACTACGGCGGCTCGCGGACCGTCGACATCCACGTGCGCCGCCTGCGGATGAAGCTCGGACCCGACGCGCTCCCGATCGAGACCGTGCGCGGCGTCGGCTACAAGATGAAGGCGCCGTGAGCGCGCCGCTCCTCGTACCGACCGGCGATCCTGCGGGTGTGGGCCCGGAGATCGCCGTGCGCGCGGCACGCCAGCTCGGCGCCGACGTGCGCCTCTTCGGAGACGCCGCGCGCCTCGCGCGGCTCGACCCCGGGGTCGCGGTGACCGACACCGGGGCCGTCGACGACGCCACGATCGCGGCGCGGGCGCCGAGCGCGCGGGGCGGCGCCGCGCAGCTCGCGAGCCTCGACGCCGCGATCGATCGAGCCCTCGCGGGGGAGGGCCGCGCCGTCGTGACCGCCCCGACCTGCAAGGAGGCCATCGAGCTCTCGGGCACGCGCTTCACGGGACAGACCGAGCACCTCGCGCGGCGGGCCGGGCTGCTGGAGGACGCGGTGACCATGCTGTTCCTCGGGCCGCGCGTGCGGGTGGCCCTCGTCACGACGCACCTGTCGCTCCGCGCGGTACCCGACGCGATCACCGGCCCCCGCGTGGAGCGTGCCTGCCGGCACCTGCGCGAGGCGCTCGCCGCCCTCGGCCACGCGAGCGCGCGTGTCGCGGTGTGCGGGCTGAACCCGCACGCGGGCGAGGGCGGGCTGTTCGGGACGGAGGAGCGCGAGGTGATCGGCCCCGCGGCACGCGCGGCGGGCGTCGAGGGTCCACTCGGCGCCGAGACCGCGTTCCGCCGCGCGGCGGCCGGCGAGCTCGACGGAGTGGTCGCGATGTACCACGACCAGGCGACCATCGCGTCGAAGCTCGTCGACTGGACCGAGGCCGTCAACGTGACGTGGGGGCTCCCGTTCGTGCGCACGAGCGTCGATCACGGCGTGGCCTACGACGCAGCCGCGGCGGGCACCGCGAGCGAGCTCGGGATGCTCGCGGCGATGCGGCTCGCGCTGCGCCTCACGGAGGCGCGGGGGTGACCGACCTCGTCGTGCGCGGGGCGCGCCAGCACAACCTCGCGAGCGTCGACGTCCGCATCCCGCGCGATCGGCTCACGGTGGTCACGGGGCCCAGCGGATCGGGCAAGAGCTCGCTCGCGTTCGACACGATCTACGCCGAGGGGCAGCGCCGCTACGTCGAGTCGCTCAGCGCGTACGCCCGCCGCTTCCTCGATCGACTGCCGAAGCCCGACGTGGACCTCGTCGAGGGGCTCTCGCCGGCCATCGCGATCCAGCAGCGCAGCGCGAGCCGGAACCCGCGGTCCACCGTGGGCACGATCACCGAGATCTACGATCACCTCCGGGTGCTCTTCGCGCGCGCCGGCCGCGCGCACTGTCCGGTCTGCGATCGCGAGCTCCGCGCCCACACCCTGCCGCAGATGGTCGCGCGCGTCCTCGCGCTGCCCGAGGGCACGCGCGTCGTGGTGGCCGCGCCGGTCGTGCGCGCCGAGAAGGGGGACTTCACCGAGCTCTTCGCGCGCCTCCGGCGCGACGGCTTCGTCCGCGTCGACGTCGACGGCGAGGTCCGCGAGCTCGCCGACCTCGGCCCGCTCGACGCCGGGCGCGCGCACCACGTCGCGGTGCAGGTGGACCGGCTGGTCGTCCGCGATGGGTCGCGGGCGCGCCTCGCCGAGTCGCTCGAGCTGGCGGCACGCCTCACGGAGGGGCTCGTGCACCTCCAGCTCGCCGACGGATCGGTCCTCGAGCTCGACGAGCGGCTCGCGTGCCCGGACCACGGGCCCGTCCTCGCCGAGCTGAGCCCGCAGACGTTCTCGTTCAACAGCCCCGAGGGCGCGTGCCCGACGTGCGGGGGCCTCGGGGAGGAGCGAGTGTTCGATCCCGCGCGCGTCGTGCCGGATCCGTCGCGCTCGATCGCCGAGGGTGCCATCGCTCCGTGGGGGAGGCCCGAGCTGCCCTATCACCGCGCGATGACCCGCAAGTTGACTTCCGAGATCGAGGTGAGCCTCGAGACGCCCTGGAAGCGCCTCCGCAAGGCCAAGCGCCAGGAGATCCTCGAGCACGTCGTCGGCGCGCTGGAGCGCCGCTCGCGCGAGTACCTCGCCCAGCGCGCGCAGAGCGACGCGGACACGGACAAGGCGATCGAGTACCTCGAGGACGAGCTCGGACGCTTCGCGCGCGCGATCCCCTGCACCGAGTGCGGCGGTGCGAGGCTCCGCCGCGAGGCGCTCGCGGTGCGCG
>JAYRVK010001327.1:0-2052 GCA_041918555.1 Sandaracinaceae bacterium | reverse complement strand
TCCGAACGCGCTGGCGCGCGTTCGCTCCCCGCGCCTCCGCGCGGGGGCCCCTCGCGCGACGGCCAGCGCTGCGCGCCGGCCTGCGCTCGATGGGTGGGATGGCGCCAGGCGGTCCTGCTCCGTCGGTCGGTGAGCGCGGGCTCGTGCTAAGAGCACGAGCACCATGCACGCTCGCGAACGACTCGCCGTCGCGCTCGACGTCTCCACGCTCGAGGAGGCGCAGGCGCTGGCGCGCCTCCTCGCGCCGGAGGTCGGCGTCCTCAAGGTCGGCCTCGAGCTCTTCGTCGCCGAGGGGCCCGCCGCGGTGCGCGCGGTCCACGACGCCGGCGCGGCCTGCTTCCTCGATCTCAAGCTCCACGACATCCCGGCCACCGTCGCCGGCGCGGTCGCGTCGATCCGCGCGCTCGGCGTCCGCTACGCCACGGTCCACGCGTCCGCGGGGCCCGAGGCGCTCGCCGCCGCGGTCGAGGCGGCGCGCGGCAGCGACACGCGCCTGCTCGCGGTGACCGCGCTGACCTCGCTCGACGCCGAGGCGCTGCGCGCGATCGGGTTCGCCGTGCCGGAGCCGCGCAACGTCGTCCGGCGCCTCGCCACGCTGGCGCTCGAGGCAGGGATCTCCGGGTTCGTGTGCTCGGCGCACGAGGCCGCGCTGCTCCGCGAGCTCGCGGGGCGGGAGGCCGTGCTCGTGACCCCGGGGGTGCGGCCGGGCGACGCGGATCGCGGGGACCCGCGCCGCGGCGCGACGCCGGCCCAAGCGGTCCGCGCCGGGGCCGACCGGCTCGGGGTGGGGCGTCCGGTGCGGGGCGCGCCGGATCCGGCGGCGGCCGCGCGCGCGATCGTCGCCGAGATCGCGGACGCGGCGTCGTGAGCCGCATCGTCGCGGGCCCCCGGGCGGTGATCGAGGCGGTGCGGGCGGCGCCCGGTCGTGTCAACGTAGTTTACTTGGCGCGCGGCGGCCGCAGGGCGCTGCGCGAGGTCGCCGACGAGGTCGCGCGCCGGGGCGTGAAGCTCGAGGAGCGCGAGCCCGCGGAGCTCGACGCGCTCGCGGGGGGCCACCGGCACCAGGGTGTCCTCGCGATCTGCGGCGAGTACGCCTACGCGGAGCTCGAGGACGCGCTCGCCGCGGCGGCGAGCCCGCCGCTCCTCGTCGCGCTCGACCAGATCACGGATCCGCACAACCTCGGCGCGATCGTGCGGAGCGCGGTGGCGTTCGGCGCCGACGCGGTGCTCACGCTCAAGGACCGCGCGGCGCCGGTGACCCCGGTGGTGGTGCGCGCCTCGGCGGGCGCGACGGAGCACGCGCGGATCGTCCGGCTGACGAACCTCGCGCGCACGCTCGCGGACCTCGTCGATCGAGGCCTGGACGCGATCGGCCTCGACGCCGAGGGCGACGTCGACCTCGCGGCGCTCCCGCCCGCGCCGGGGGGTCGCGTCCTCGTGGTCGGCGCCGAGGGGCAGGGCCTGCGCCGCCTCGTCCGTGAGCGCTGCACGCGGCTCGCGCGGATCCCGCACCCCGGCCCGGTGGCCTCGCTCAACGCGAGCGTCGCGGCGTCGATCGCCCTCTACTGCGCGTGGCGCGCCCGGTAGGTGGGTGGTAGCTCCGACGCCATGACCGACTGGACGTGCGCGGACCTCTACGACGCGAACGAGGGGAGGGTGCAGGTCGTCGAAGGGACCTACCTCGCGCTCGGCCGGCGCGCGCGGTTCCGTGGGCCGATCGAGACGCTGAGGGTCTTCGAGGACAACGCGAAGGTGAAGGCCGCGCTCGCGGAGCCCGGCGTGGGGCGCGTGCTCGTCGTCGACGGCGGGGGCTCGATGCGTACGGCGCTCGTGGGCGATCTCCTCGCGTCCTCGGGCGCAGCGAACGGCTGGGCCGGCGTGGTGCTCCACGGGTGCGTGCGCGATCGCGTGGCCATCGACGCGCTCGACCTCGGCGTCCGCTGCCTCGGGACCACGCCGCGCCGGAGCGCCAAGCAGGGCCTCGGGGGGCGCGCGGGCCCCCCCGGGGTGGGGGGGGTGGGCGTGGAGGCCGGCGCGGGGGGCATCGCCCCC
>JAYRVK010001326.1:0-5927 GCA_041918555.1 Sandaracinaceae bacterium | reverse complement strand
TGCGGGAACGCCAACCTCTGCGCGATCGCGCCGGCCCTCGAGCTCTCGTTCGGCGTGCGCGCGCTCGCGGAGGGCGCCCTCGCGAGCCTCACGTCGACCGCGGCGGAGGTCGCGCGCATCGCGGGCGTCCCCGAGGACGCGCACGAGCCGTACGTCGGGCGGAGCGCGTTCGCGCACAAGGCGGGCGTCCACGTCTCCGCGATCCGCCGGAGCCCGCGCGCCTACGAGCACGTGGACCCCGCGCGAGTCGGCAACCGCTCGCGCGTCGTGGTGAGCGAGCTGTCCGGTCGGGCGAACGTGCTCTCGTTCGCGGAGCGGATGGGTTGGAGCGCGCAAGACGCCTTGGCACGCGAGATCTTGACGGAGATCGAGCGGGAGGAGGCGGCGGGGTACAGCTTCGATCGCGCGGAGGGGTCGGTCGCGCTGCGGCTCGAGCGGCGCCGCGCGGGCTATCGGCGCCCCTTCGAGGTGCTCCGCTACCGCGTGCAGGTCGGTCGGGGCGAGGGCGAGGAGCCGTACTCGGAGGTGACGGTGCAGACCCAGGTCGGCGAGCGCGTGTTCCACACCGTCGGCGCGGGCCGGGGGCCCGTCGGGGCGTTCGACGAGGCGCTGCGCAAGGCGCTCGAGCCCGTCGTCCCCGAGGTCGCGCGGATCCACCTCACGGACTTCGCGGTGCGCATCGTCGACGGGGACGCGGGCACCGACGCGCGCGTGCGCGTGTGGATCGAGCACTCGGCCGGCGGGCAGGCGTGGGGCACCGTCGGGGTGTCCGACAACGTGATCGAGGCCGCGCGCGGGGCGCTCGTCGACGGCCTCGAGCACGGGCTCGCGATGCTGCGCGCGCAGCGCTCGGAGGCGTCGTGATCGTGCTGCTGCCCGGCGACGGGATCGGCGCCGAGGTGGTGGCCGCGGCGCGGCGCGTGCTCGAGGTGGTCGCGCCGGACCTCGCCTACGAGACGCACGCGATCGGCGGCGCGGCGATCGACGCGTTCGGCGACCCGCTGCCGCCGCGGACGCTCGAGGCGTGCCTCGCCGCCGACGCGGTGCTCCTCGGCGCGGTCGGCGGCCCGCGGTGGTCGGACCCGCGCGCGGCGGTGCGCCCCGAGCAAGGTCTCTTGCGATTGCGCAGCGCGCTCGGCGTCTATGCGAACCTGCGCCCGGTGCGGGTGAGCGACGCCCTCGCCGACCGCTCCCCGCTGCGCCGCGAGCGCGTGGAGGGCGTGGACTTCCTCGTGGTCCGCGAGCTCACGGGTGGGATCTACTTCGGGTCGCCGCGCGGCCGCGACACCGCGCACGGGGAGCTCCGCGCGTACGACACGATGGTGTACGCGCGCTCGGAGATCGCGCGCGTCGTAGAGCTCGCGTGCCGGTTCGCGGAGGGCCGCCGCGGGCAGCTCACGAGCGTCGACAAGGCCAACGTCCTCGAGAGCTCGCGCCTCTGGCGCGAGACCACCGAGGCGGTGTGCGCGGAGCACCCGGGCGTGCGGCTCGAGCACCAGCTCGTCGACTCCTGCGCGATGCGGCTGCTCACCCACGCGCGCGACTTCGACGTGATCGTCACGGAGAACCTCTTCGGCGACATCCTGACCGACGAGGCGGCCGCGCTGACCGGCTCGCTCGGGGTGCTGCCGAGCGCGTCGATCGGCGACGGGACGCGGGGGCTCTACGAGCCGATCCACGGCTCCGCGCCCGACATCGCGGGCCGCGGCCTGGCGAACCCCGTGGGCACCATCGCGAGCGCGGCGCTGATGCTCCGCCACAGCCTCGATCGGCCTCACGCCGCGCGCGCGATCGAGGGGGCCGTCGATCGCGCGCTGTCGGGCGGCGCGCTGACCCGCGAGCTCGGGGGCGAGCTCGGCACCGCGCGGATGACGGATCGCATCCTGGACGCGCTTGAGGAGTGATAGACCTCGCCCCGAGGAGGGCACCATGAGAGCACTGCGCTGGGCGGTCGTCGCGACCGCGCTGACCTTGGCGGCCTGTGGAGGCGGCCGGTACATGATCCGCACGCAGACGCCCGCGGCGATCCAGGCGCCGCCCGGGGCCGCGCTGATCGTGTTCATGCGGCCTTCGAACTACGGCGGCGCCGCGGTGTTCCACGTGGCCGATGGACAAGGAAACTTGCTCGGTGACATCAGCGGGCGGCAGTACTTCCTGCACGCGGTGCCGCCGGGCCAGCACACCTTCATCGCGTGGGGCGAGAACGCGGACATGATCCAGGCGAACGTGCAGGCGGGCGGGATCTACTACGCGCTGATCGGCGTGCGGATGGGCGTGTGGAGCGCGCGGCTCAGCATCAGCGCGCTGACCCAGCGGCGCGAGGAGTGGCCGAACCTCCTCGAGTGGCTCCGCGAGTCGACGCAGGTGGTGCGCGACGAGCGGCGCTTCGCCCAGGATCCGCCGAACCCGAACGAGATCGCGCGGAGGATCGGGGCCGCGCAGCAGGCGTGGGCTGGCTACGATCAGCGCGAGCAGGGCCTGCGGGTGCTGATGCCGGGCGACGGCGGCCCCCCGCCCCCGCTGTGAGGGGTCAGGCGTAGACCGAGCCGTCGCGCCGCGACGGCGAGCACCACCGCACCGGAGCGGCTACGGTGCGGCGCATGAGCGACCTCTCGCGCTGCCTCGTCTACGGAGCGACGGGCTACACCGGCGAGCTGATCGCGCGGCGCGCGGCCGCGGCCGGCGCGCCCCATCCTCGCCGGGCGCTCGGCCGACAAGGTCGCGGCGCTCGCCGGCGCGCTCGCGCTGCCGCACCGCGCGTTCGGCCTCGACGATCCCGCGGCCCTCGATCGCGGGCTCGCGGACGTCGACGTGGTGATCCACGCGGCCGGGCCGTTCTCGCGCACGTCGAGGCCGATGGTCGACGCGTGCCTGCGCCGCGGGGCGCACTACCTCGACATCACCGGAGAGATCTCCGTGTTCGAGGCGTGCGCGTCGCGCGACGCCGAGGCCGCGCGCGCCGGCGTGATGCTCATGCCGGGGACCGGCTTCGACGTGGTTCCGTCGGACTGCCTCGCGCGCCACGTCGCCGCGCGCCTCCCCCGCGCGTCCCACCTGGTCCTCGCCTTCACCTCGGTCGGCGGCCAGACCTCGCACGGCACCGCGACGACCATGGTCGAGGGCCTGGGGCGCCCGAGCCTCGTGCGCCGCGATGGCGAGCTCACGGAGGTCCGCTTCGGTGAGCTGCGCCGCGACGTCGACTTCGGGCGGGGGCCGCGCCCGTGCGTGGCGATCCCGTGGGGCGATGTGTCCACGGCGTGGACCTCGACGAAGATCCCGAACATCGAGGTCTACACCGCGGTCCCGCGCGCCGCGCAGCTCGTGTCGCTCGACTGCGGATACCACGGGACCGTGCGCCGGAGCGGGCTCGTGCGCGGCCTGGCGCAGCGCAGGGTCCAGTACCGCCCCGCGGGCCCGAGCGACGAGGCGCGCGAGCGCGCCTTCTCCGTGCTCTTCGGCGAGGCGCGCCGCGGCGAGGAGAAGGTGCAAGCTCGCTTGCGTGTTCCGGAGGGCTACACCCTCACCGCGATCACCTCGCTGCTGATCGCCGAGCGCGTGCTCGCGGGCGAGGTCGAGCCCGGCTACCGCACGCCGGCGATGGTCTACGGGGCCGACCTCATCCTCGAGGTCGAGGGCGCCGAGCGCATCGATCTGTGATCAGGGGCGGACGCTCGCGTAGGTCACGACGCCGCGCGCGGTGTCCCAGTACACGATGTGCGGCCGCCGATCGGGGCCGAGCACCAGATCGACGAGCACGTCCTCGGGCACCCCGGGGAGGCGCGCGACGGTGTCGACGATCCAGCGCAGCTCGCCCCCGACCTCGGTCTGGCGGTGGTACTCGAGGATCGTCTCGGTGCCGTCCGAGTCGGCGACGAGGAGCTGGAGCCAGCCGCGCGCGTCGACCGCGAGCTAGATGGGGTGATCGCGCGGCGGGTCCGCAACGGTGACCCCCATGAGGTGCGCGGTCACCTCGGGCATCACCCCCCCCCCGCGCACGCGCGCGAGCCGCACGTCGCCGACGCCCTCGCGCCAGTCGAGGTACGCGACGACCGGCTCGTCGCCGTCGATCGCGACGTCCAGCCCCACCCCGCTCATCCGGCTCTCGATCGCGGTGTTGTCGAGCGTGGTCGGCGTCGTCCACATCGCGGGCGTCCCGAGCGAGAGCGAGGGCGCCGAGGCGGCGAGCGTGATCGCCCACTGGTAGGCCGCGTACACGGTCGCCCCGCCGCCCGCCGCGAGCGAGATCGCGCCGTCGCCGGCGAGGCGCGCGTCGCCGTCGGCGCGGAGCAAGCGCTCGGGGGCGAACGCGCCCGAGCCGTCCTCGCGCCGCGCCGCGTTCCGACCCGAGGCGTCGTCGTGCCACGCGACGACGCGCCGCCCGTCGCCGTCGATCGTGACGTCGACCACGCCGGAGGGGCCGACGCCGGTCGCGAGGGTGATCGGCACCTCGAACAGCCCGTCGCGCAGGGTGTAGAGGCGCACCTCGTGGCCGAAGTCCGAGCGGTACCAGAGCGCGACGTGGTGCGCGCCCGCCGCGTCGGTCGCGATCCGCACGTCGGTCCCCACGACGTCGCCGAACGCGGCCGCGGGCTCGACCGCGGGCCCGTCGGCCGCGCTCATCGGGTCGTCGGGATCGAAGACCACCGTCGCGAGGCGCCCGCTGTCGGGCCCGTCGAGCTCGTTGTAGGCGACGGTGAGCGTTCCGTCGGGCGCGCGCCCGAGCGCGAGGCCGGAGGACGCGAAGGGCACCGCGACGTCGGCGACCGTGCGGCCCGCGCACGCGGGCGGCGGCGCGCCCCCGAGCTCGGTCCACGCGGTGGGGCACGGGCGATCGATCGCGGTCGGCACGAAGCCCGCGTCGGTCCCTGCGTCGAGCCCTGCGTCCCGCGCCCCCGCGTCGATGGCGGCGTCGGGCCCGGCGTCGACCGCGGGGGCAGACGCGTCGATCCCCGCGTCCGCGACCCCGGCGTCGGCGCCCGCGTCGTCGACCACCCTGAACGCCGAGAAGTCCGGCACGCACCCGGTGGACGCGAGCGCGAGCGCGAGCGCGAGCCTGACCACGACGCGATCATAGCAGCGCGCCCTTTCGCGTCCGGGGCTCGCTGCTATGCTGACGGCCCAGGATGTCGGGGGAGCCGAGCGGGGCGCGCGAGCGCAGCTACTTTGGCTCCGGCGCGAGCCCGGGGCAGGTCATCGCCGAGCGATACCGCGTCGTCCGGGAGCTCGGCGCCGGGGGCATGGGGCAGGTGGTCGAGGTCGAGCACCTCGAGCTCGAGAAGCGCTTCGCGCTCAAGCTGATCCGCCCCGATCGCTGGGACGACACGCTCGAGGCGCGCTTCCGCCGCGAGGCCAAGGCGCTCGCGAAGGTGCGCTCGCCGCGCGTCGCGGGCGTCACCGACTTCGGCGTCGACGCGCAGCGCGGGCCCTTCTACGTGATGGAGCTCGTCGAGGGCGAGGCCCTGCACGACGTCCTGCGGCGCGACGGTCCGATCCCGCGCGAGCGCGCGCTCGAGATCGCGATCGGGATCGCGGAGGCGCTCGCCGACGTGCACGAGGCGGGGATCGTCCATCGCGACGTGAAGCCGGGGAACATCGGGATCTGCGAGCGCGGGCCGGTCGAGGTGCGCCTGCTCGACTTCGGGCTCGCGACCAGCGCCGACGAGCGCTTCGGCTCGCGCATCACCGACAGCCACCGCGTCGTCGGCTCGATGCCGTACATGGCGCCCGAGCAGTTCCACGGCGAGGCCCCGTCCCCGCAGGTCGACCTCTGGGCGCTCGGGATCGTGCTCTACGAGATGCTCTCCGGGCAGCTCCCCTTCGACGCGCCGACGACCGCCGCGCTGATCCAGAAGATCCTCAACGAGCCGCCCCCGCCGCTCCCCGTGCACGGACAAAACGGATTGCTCGCTCGATTGCTCGCGAAGGAG
>JAYRVK010001325.1:0-8887 GCA_041918555.1 Sandaracinaceae bacterium | reverse complement strand
GATGCGCGCCTCGATGTTCGCGCGCTCGGCGACGTCGGGGACGGCCTCGAGATAGGCGCGGTAGCTCGCGAGCGCGTCCTCGTCGCGGCGCAAGCGGTCTTGCACCGTCGCGATGTTGTAGAGGACGTCGGGCTCGCGGGTGAGCTCGTACGCGCGCTCGAAGTACCCGAGCGCCTCGGGGAACCGGCCCGCCTCGTAGGCGGCCTGACCCGCGTGGAAGGCGGCCGCCGCCTCCTCGCGCGCGACGTCCCCGCCCTGCGCCGACGCGGGCGCGACGACCACGAGCCAACAAGCCAAGACGGCGGCCGAGCGGAGCAGGAGCCGCATGCGGGGCGCAGTATATCAGCCGCGGCGCCCGTTGAACGCGAGCCCGCCGCGCCGCTAGGCTGTGCTCGTGGCGCCCCGACCCATGGTCCCTTCGCTCGCGATCCTCGCGCTCGCCGCGGGGTGCAGCGCGCTCGTCGAGCCGGACCTCGATCGCCTCGGCCCGCCGGAGGACTTCGACGCGGGGAGCGGGACCGCCGACGCCGGCGCGATGCCCGGCACGGACGGCGGCGCGATGCCCGGCGACGACGCGGGCCCACCGGTCGGGATGGACGGCGGCGCGCCGTGCACGAGCGGCGAGGCCGAGTGCCGCGGCGACACGCTCGTGACCTGCGCCGGCGGCGTGGAGAGCCCGCGCGACTGCCAGGCCGAGAGCGCGTTCTGCGCGATGCGCGAGTGCCGCCCCTGGGTCTGCGCGCCGAGCTCGCGCGTGTGCAGCGAGGACGGCTCGGCCTCGCTGGCGTGCAACGCGCGGGGCTCGCGCGAGCAGCGCGTCGAGTGCGTCGGCGGCGCGTGCGATCGCGCGACCGGCGCGTGCGGCGACGCGCCCCCCGACTGCGCGGGCTACCCCGAGCTCGCGCCCGGCGACACCGTCACGCAGGACCTCTGCGCGGAGCCCGACGCCAACACGTTCGTGCCGCAGGCCGACTGCGACGGAGACCTCCGCGCGGCCTCGGGCGATCGGATCTACGCGCTCCGCATCGAGCGCTCGGGGCGCTACCGCATCGAGCTCGCCGACGACGACCTCTTGCGGGGGATCGACACGATCCTCTACCTCCGCCGCGTGTGCGACGACCCGCGCTCGCAGCTCGCGTGCAGCGACGACACCCCGTGCAGCGGCGGCGGCTTCCCGATCCCGACCGGCTGCATGGACGGCATCGATCCCGGCCGCTCGCGCCTCGAGCTCGACCTCGCGCCCGGCACCTACTACGTGGCGACCGACGCGTACGTGTACATGCTCGAGGACGGCCGCGAGAGCGAGTGCGGCCCCGTGCGGCTGACCGTCGAACCGCTGTAGGGCTGGCTCGGCCGACCATATCGTTGACCAGCCGCGACCATACTGCTAGCCAGCAGCCATGGCCGCGACGACCAAGAAGGTCACCGTCAACCTGCCCGAGGACGCCCTCGACCGCGCGATGGAGATCACGGGCAAGGGCATCACCGACACGCTCCTCGAGGGCCTGCGAGAGCTCGAGCGGCGCCGCGACCGATCGGCGCTGCGCAAGCTGCGCGGCCGCGTTCGGTTCGAGCTCGATCTCGAGCGGACCCGGCGGTGATCCTCGTCGACACGTCCGCGTGGGTCGCGTTCTTCCGCGGCCACGACCCGCTCGCCTCGCGCGTCGACGCCGCGATCGACGCGGACGACGCGGCGCTCTGCGGGCCGGTGATCGCCGAGCTCCGACGAGGCTTGCTCTCCGAGAAGGAGCGGAAGAAGGTCCTGCCCCTGCTGGCCGTCTGCCATGCCCTCCCCGCGCCGCCGGATCTCTGGGAAGCGGCGGGCGACCTCGGGTTCGCGTTCCGCCGCAAGGGCCTCACGGTCAAGACGCTCGATCTCCTGATCGCGGTGTGGGCGCTCCACTCCGGGGTGCCGATCCTCACCGGCGACCGCGACTTCGGCCTCATGCAGCGCGCCGGAGTCCCCTTGGCGCTCGTGTGACCTCGCGGCGCGTCGAGCGGCTGCAGCGGTGGTCGGGGCTCCCCGGGCGAACGTCGTCGTGGGGAGCGCTTCGGACACGGCGTGGAGAGAGTCGGCAGATGACCACGATGGAGCAGCTCACCGCGCTGTTCCGAAGGCTGGGCGCGCGAGACCCAGAGGGGTGGGCCTCGTCACAACTCCAAGAAGGCATCGACCAGATCGCCCGGTTCGTCTTCCTTCGTGGACCCTTCGGGTCAAGCGACGCGGCCGCGCAGGTCCTGACGGAAAGTACGTAGCACGCTACCTCGTCGACTCACGACCCGCCTCGCAGCTCAATCCCTCGCCACCCACCACGCGACGATGCGCGGCCAGAGCTCCTTCTTCGCGCCGCTCGAGACGACCGCGCCGACGTGCCCGCCCGGGAGGTGCACGTGGAGCTTGTCCGCCGAGCCCACGCGATCGACGAGCACCGCCGCAGAGCGCCACGGGACGATGTTGTCGTGCTCGAAGGTCACCGCGAGCACCGGACAACGAATGTTGCGTAGGTGCACCCTGCGGCCGCTCAGGGCTAGCTCGTCCTTCACGAGCGCGTTCCCGCGGTAGAGGTCCTTCACCCACGTGCGGTAGCAGGCGCCGGGGAAGTCCACGTTGTCGTTGCCCCAGGTCTCGGTCGCGAAGAAGCCGTCGAGGAAGCGGTCGTCCCAGGCGCGGTCGACGAGGGTCACCGCCTTGGCCAGGTTGAGGGTCGGGCGCAAGAGGTGAAAGGACGCCTGCATGAGCGGCCACGGCATGTTGCCGAGGCCCTCCACGATCGCGTCGACGTCGAAGCCGTCGGAGCGCGTCCACGCGCTGAGCAGGCCGTCGTCGGCGAGCTCGATCGGCGCCGCGAGCGCGAGGAGCGACTGGAGCGTCTCGGGGTGCGCGGCGGCGTGGATCGCCGCGAGCGTGCCGCCCATGCAGTAGCCGAGGACGTGGCAGCGCCCGCTCGTGCCGTGCCGCGACGCGACGCGGATCGCGCGCGCGAGGTAGCGATCGGCGACGTCGTCGAACGTGAGGTAGCGATCCTCGTCGCCGGGGGTGCCCCAGTCGATGCAGAAGACGTCGAGGCCCTGGGCGACGAGGAACTCCGCGAAGCTCTTCCCGGGCAAGAGATCCAGGACGTAGTGCCGGTTGATCAGGCTCGGGACGAGGAGCACCGGGGTCCGATGGCGGACGCCCGCGCTCCGGTAGCGCAAGAGGCGCCACTTGTTCTCGGCGTGCACCACGTCGTGCGGGCTCGTCCCCACGGGGGGCCGCCCGCGCCGCACGCGCTCCGCGATCTTGAGCCAGCGGTTCATGCGTACAGCGCGGCGAGCGGCTCGCGCCAGCGCTCGAGGATCTGCCTGCGCTTGGGCTTGAGGGTCGGGGTGAGGAGGCCGCCCTCGACGGTCAGCGGCTCCTCGAGGATCGCGAACCTCTTGATCGTCTCGTACGACGCGAGCTCCGCGTTCACCGCGTCGATCCGCTTCTGCACGAGCGCGCGCCGCGCCTCGGGCCCCTGCGCGACCTCCGCGACGGCGGCCTCGTTCAGCCAGACGAGGGCGGTCAGGTACTTCTCGCCGTCGCCCGCGACCACGAGGTGCGCGATGTACGGATCGTCGCGGAAGCGCACCTCGAGGTTCGCCGGCGCGATGTTCTTGCCGCCCGCGGTCACGAAGATGTCCTTCTTGCGGGCGACGATCTGGAGGAACCCGCCGTCGGTGAAGCGGCCGACGTCGCCGGTCTTGAGCCAGCCGTCGGGGGTCAGCGCCGCGGCGCTCGCCTCGGGATCCTTGTGGTAGCCCGAGAAGATGCTCCTGCCGCGCGCGAGGATCTCGCCGTCCTCCGCGAGCTCGAGCTCGATGGACGGCAGCGGCTTGCCGACCGTGTCGAACCGGAACGCGTCGGGGCGGTTCAGGGTGAGCGTCGGGCTCGCCTCGGTGAGACCGTAGCCCTCGATGATCAGGAGGCCCGCAGCATGGAAACGTTCCTTGACGGCGCGCTTGAGGCCCGCGCCGCCGCTCAGACAGAAGCGCAGGCGCCCACCGGTGAGCTCGCGGAGCTTCGCCTCGCTCTCGCCGGCGACGACCGCGAGCTTCTCCCACACCGAGGGGACGCTCATGAAGACGTGCGGGCGCACGCGCGGCAGATCCGGGACCACGGTGTGCGGCGCCGAGAGGTAGCTCGTCCAGCCCAGGGTGTTCCCGAGGCACGCCTCGCCGAAGCCGAAGATGTGGCTGAAGGGCAGCCACAAGAGATCGACGTCCTCCTCCTCGACGAGCGAGGAGAGGCAGCGCAGCCAGTCGCCGCCGTTCACCGCGACGTTCTCGTGGGTGAGCGGCACGCCCTTGGGCCGCCCGCTCGTCCCCGACGTGTAGAGCATCACGCCGGGCTGCCCGAGGCCGACGCCGTGCATCGTGCGCTCGAACGCGCCGGGCTCCTCGCGGTCGCGCGCCGCGCCCATCGCCATCGCGCGCGACCAGGTCACGAGGCGCTTCTCGACGGCCCCGTACGACGGCACCGCGCGGCCCTCGCGCTCGAGCCGCTCGAGGAGCGCGGCCACGTCGAGCGCGTCGTCGAGGAGCACGATCCGGCGCACGCCCTCGTAGCGATCCCACGCCTCGAGCACGCGCATGAGGAGCGGCGCGGTGTCGACGAAGAGCACGCGGCAGTCGCCGTGCTCGACGATGTACGCGGCCTGGTCCGCGGTGCTCGACGGATAGACGGGCACCATGACCCCGCCCGTGGCCTGGATCCCGAGCGCCGCGGCCATCCACTCGACGCGGTTGGGCGCGAAGATCGCGGCGCGCTCGCCGCCCGAGAGCTCCGCCCCGAGGAACAGCGCGCAGCGCCGGACGTCGCGCGCGTGCGCCTGCCACGTCACCGCGCGCCAGTCGTCGCCGTCGGGCACCATGTAGCGCACGCGCGAGGCGCGCTCGGGCAGCGCGTCGAAGAGCGCGCGCGGCGCGATCCGCGGCTCGAGGTAGGGCGTCGGGTCGACCATCAGCGCTTCTCCGAGAGCCTCTCCTCGAGGTCGACGAGGCGCTCCTCGAGGTCGAGGAGCTTGCTCTGGATCTGGTTGAGCGCGTGGAGCGAGCGCTCCTGGTCGCGCTTGGTCGGGAGGCCCCAGCCGCCCCAGAACTTCGCGAGCGCCTGCTCCCCCTGCGCGCGCGCCTTCATCGCGCCGCTGAGGAGGTGGCCGCTCGGGCCGAGCACCGCGGGGTTCTTGAGGACCTGCTCCATGTACTCCGCGGTGGCGTTCTCCCACGCGTAGAAGCCCTTCTTCCACTGATCCCACATCTGTGTCATGTCCCTACCTCAGCGTGATCCGCCGCAGCTCGGCGGCCTGTCCGAACGGCTCGGTGACGCCCGGCGCGCTCTCTGCGCGGGCGACCTCGCCGAAGCACTCGAAGAGCCAGCTCGCGATCCGGCGGCGCGCGGGCTCGCCGATCGCGGGCGTCAACGTGACTTGCTGGTCGACACGCCACGCCTGCCCGAAGCTCCAGTCGGGCAGGTCGAGGCGGCCCGCCGCGACGACCTCGACCGCGTAGGTGTCGGTGCCGCGGTACGCGAGCCCGAGCGCGGTGCCCTCGGAGATCGTGCCGGTGGAGGTCCAGCGGCGGCCCGGCTCGATCGGCACGACGAAGAGCGCGACGGGCGCGTCGTAGGCGAGGAGCGTGCGGCCCTCGGGCGGGTCGGGCTCGCGCGACGCGACGCCGTGGAGCCAGAGGCCGCGCTCGTCGAGGTGGTAGGCGCCGAGGATCCGGCCCTCGACGTCGACCGGCGCGACGTAGTCGGCGCCCGGGAACGACGGGGCGAACCACTGCTCGCTCACGCGGGTCGGCCCGATCCGCACGAGGCGGTCGTCGGCGTAGTCGGTCGCGAGCTCCCACGACTGCCGGCCCGCGGGATCGACGATGCCCGCGAGATCGACGGGCCGGTCGACGCCGACGAGGTAGCCGACGGTCTCGTCGAGCGCGATCGGGAGCTCGCCCGCCTCGAGCACGCCGTCGAGGTTCGGCAGGCACTCGAGCGCGGGCTCCGCGCCCGGCGCGTAGGGCGTGACCCCCGGCAACGTCTCGTTCGGTCCACAGGCCGCGGTGAGCGCGGCGAGCAATGCCACGCCGAGCAAGAGCGCCGAATTCAGCCGGGAGACGAGGAGGCGAGGAGACGAGGAGGGTGCGCGCTCCGCGCGCGATCGAATTCGGTGGATCCTCGCGCCCGCGATGCGGGCGCACTCTCCTCGCCTCCCACTCTCCTCGTCTCCCGGCGGCGTTCGCGCGGAGAGCCGAGCCCTCGACCCCCACGTGACGTGAGAAGAGGTCACAGCGTCACCCACAGGCTGAGGCGGAAGAGCTGCGCCGGCTGCGCGTCGAGCGTCGCGCTCGAGAGCCCCGCGAGGGGGAAGAGCGCCGCGTACTCGGCGACCACCGACCAGCCCTCGTCGTTCTCGTAGCTCAGCGTCGGGTCGAGCTCGACGCCGAGGAGCGCGTCCCCGCCCGGCGTGCTGGACGCCTCGAGCGCGGCGCTGAACACGCCCGCGAGCTCGAGGCGCATGCGGCCGCTCGGGTGCTCGAAGAACGTGAGGTCCGCGTGCGGCCGCAGGTAGAAGGCGTCGGTGACCGTCCCGATCAGCTCGCGGAACAGGATGCGATCGATCCGGTAGTTGGGATGGAAACGAAAGTTGTCGACGCGCATGTCGAACGGCGGGACGAGCTGCGCGCCCTCTCGGTCGCCGGGCTGGCCCGGGCCGCGCGTGCCGGGGAACGCGCCGAAGCCCGGCGCGGGGTCGCCCGAGGCCGCGCCCAGATCGAGGCCGAGCGCGAAGACGCGCGGCACCGGCACGAACGTCGACTCGAGCGCGAGGCCCCACTGGAGCGAGTCGGCGGGATCGCGCAGGAACACGCCGGGGACCAGCGAGGCCTCGTCGAAGTGCGCGCCGAGCACCGCGCCCTCGGCCGCGACGCGGCCCCACGGGCCCGTGATCCGCACGAACGCGTCGCCGGCGACCGCCTCGTAGCCGCGGCCGACGAGCTGCGCGCGCGAGAGCTCGTAGTCCGCGGGGCCGGGCAGCCCCCAGTCGAACATCTGCCAGCGGTACGAGACGAACGCGCCGTACTCGAGCGTCGTGTAGCCGGCGCGCGTGCGGCGGGCGAGCGCGCGCTCGTCGCGTACGTTCATGAAGGCGAACGTGAGCGTCGACGCGTCGTCCATGGGATCGAGATCGAGGAAGCGCACGCCGTCGCTCCGCGGGACACCGGGGCCGATCGCGGTGAAGTCGAACGCGACCGTCCACAGGTGATCGGCGAGCGCGGTCGCGAAGAACACGCGATCCGCGGCGTCGTCGGTGTCGCAGCCGGCGCAGTCGCCGCCGTTCGAGAGCATGCCGAGGCCCCAGTGCGAGCCGATGCGGCCGGCCGCGACGAGGCCGATCGGGGTGAGCACCTGCGCCCACGCGCGCTTGATCACGAAGGCGCTCCCGGGGCTGCGCTGGCGGCGCGTGTCGGCGGCGGGGCCGACGGGGAGGCTCCCGACCGAGAGGTTGTCGAGCACGTCGACGCGCAGGTGGACGCTCACCGTCGACTCGGGGACGTTGAACGCGAGGTCGGTGCGCAGGCGCAGGTCGCCGTGCGTGAGGAGCTGGGAGAGCGGGTCGGCCTGGGGCACCGGGAAGAGCGGGTCGCCGCCCGGCGTCGGGCCGCGATCGAGGTCGAGGTTCCAGAAGAGCTCGCCGCGGCTCCGGAAGAAGACGCGGTAGTCGACGACGTTCGGCTCGCCGGGGGGGGGGACGCGGCGGACCACCGCCTGCGCGGCGGTGGACGACGGCGCGAGGATGAGCGCGAGGAGCGCGGAGAGGCGCAGGGACGCGGAGGTCATGGGGTGACCTCCTCGGGCGGGGGCGCGGGGGCCTCCGTCGGGGCGGGCAGGGGCAGGGGCAGGGGCAAGGAGGCTTGCGGGGTCTCCGGAACGTCGAGGAACTCGACGAGGTCCCGCGTGCTCGGGCGCGCGGCCTCGATCATCGGGAAGTGGCCGCACCGCGGGTAGACGCGCAGGTCCGCGTCCGCGAGCTCGTTCGCGAGGCGCTCGCCGTACGAGAGCGACGTGACGCGATCCTCGCGGCCCCACAAGAGCAGCACCGGGACCTCGACCTCGCGGTAGCGCTCGCTCGGGAACGCGCGCATGCCGCGCGCCGCGGCGAGCGCGGCCTGCGCGGTGCCCGGCCGCTCGGAGGCGCGCTCGACCGCGTCGACGAGCGCCTGCGGGAGGGCGTCGGGGTCGAAGAACGCCATGGCGATGCGCTCCTCGGGGCGCTGGTCGTAGAAGAGCCCGAACAAGAGCTCCCCCATCCCGTCGGCGTCCGCCCACTGGAAGAACGTGTTGCGCTGCTCGGGGTAGACGTACGCGTCGTAGAGCGCGAGGCGGGTAACGCGCTCGGGGGCCTGCAAGGCGACTTGCAATGCGACGGAGCTCCCCCACGAGTGCGCGACGATCGCGGCGCGCTCGATCCCGCGCTGGTCCATGAGCGCGAGGACGAGCCGCGCCTGCGCCGCGGGCGAGTAGTCGCCGGGCGGCCGGTCGGTCCAGCCGAAGCCCTTGAGGTCGAGCGCGAGCACGCGGTGCCGCTCGCGGAGCGCGGGCCGCACCGCCTCCCACGTCTCGAGCGAGCTCGCGAAGCCGTGGAGCAGCACCACCGCGTCGCCCTCCCCCTCGTCCACGTACCGCACGCGCGCGCCCTCGACGCTCGCGTACGTCGCGTCGGTCGGCTCGCCCTCCATCGGCCCGGTGTGGAACGAGAGGCACCCGGTCGCGCACGTCGCGACGACGGCGTGGACGCACGCCGCAGCCGGGCGCGCGAGGTCCCGCCGGGAGGCGAGGCGGCGACGAGGCGAGGAGGGTGCGCCCGCATCG
>JAYRVK010001324.1:0-2306 GCA_041918555.1 Sandaracinaceae bacterium | reverse complement strand
GGCGCGGCGCGGGTCGTCGAGGGCGTGCGTCCACAGCTCGCCCGCCCGGACCAGCCGCGCCACGCGCGTCGCGTCGTCGCGCGCCGAGGTCGCCTCCTCGTCGAGCTGATCGACGAGGCGCCGCCACGCGCCCTGGCGCGCGCGCAGCCGGCCGAGCGCGTCGAGGGCCGGCGCGTACGACGGCAGCGCGACGAGGGCCGTCTCGAACGCCGCCGCCGCGCGCTCGGGGAGCTCGAGGTGCTCCTCGAACACCTGCCCGAGCCGGTACGCGGCGCGCGCGCGCGACTCCGCGTCGGGCGCCCCCTCGACCTCGAGCTCGAGCACGTCGACGAGCGCCTGGTGCTCGCGTCGCGCCGTCAACTTTCTTTGCAGCGCCGAGTGTGACGGGCGGTGCCGAGGGTCGGCATCGAGCGCGCGCTTGTAGCACTCGATCGCGCGGAGCTCGTCGCCGATCCGCTCCTCGGCGAGCTGGCCCATCTTGTGGAGCAGCGCGGCCGCGCTGCGGCCCTTCGGATCGAGGGCGAGCTCGCGCTCGTAGAGCTCGAGCAGATCGTCCCAGCGGCCGGCGCGGTGGTAGATGCGCCCGAGCCCGGAGAGCGCAGGCTCGTAGCGCTCGTCGATCTGGAGGATCTTCTCGAAGCGCTTCATCGCGCCCTCGGGATCGCCGAGGCGCTCGTCGAGGATCTCGGCCGCGCGGTGGAGCAGATCCACCACCACCGCGTCCTCCTTGCGGAGCTCGGCCTCGCGCTCGAGCGCCTCGACGAGGCGATCGAAGCGGCCGCCGCGCTCGGCCGCGCGCTGGAGCGCGTGCAGCGCCCCGAGGTTCTCCGCGTCGAGCTCGAGGATGCGCGCATACGTGTGCGCGGCCTGGTCGTGCTCGGACAGCGTGTCCTCGTAGATCGCGCCGACCTTGAAGAGGTGGGTCACCGCGGCCGCGGGCTCCTCGGCCTGCTCGATCGCGCGCTCGTACAGCTCGATGAGGGCGCGGTGCCGGCCCGCGTCCGCATAGAGCCGCGTCAGCGCCTTGAAGGACGCGGCGTGGCCCGGGTGCAGGCTGAGCGCCCGCGCGTGGTGGGTCATCGCCTCGTCCGGCGCCTGCTTGTGCGCCTCGAGCACCTCGGCGACCCGTGCGTGCGCGGCGGCGCGCCGACGCGGATCCTGAGCCTGCTCGGCCTCCGCGAGGAGCATGCGGATCAGGGGATCCCACGCCTCGCTCGCGAGGTAGAGGCGGCTGAGCGCCTGGAGCGTCGGGACGTGCGTCGGGTCGCACGCGAGCGCGCGCTCGTAGGCCTCGCGCGCGTGCTCGGGCTTGGACAGCCGCTCGTCGAGGAGGTTGCCGACGCGGTGCCAGAGGACGAGCTGGTCCTGCCGATCCGCCGACACGATGGTCAGCCGTGCGAGCACCTCCGCTAGCCGCTCCCAGCGCTCGGCGCGCTCGAGGAGGCCCGCGAGGGCGTCGAGGATCAGCGGATCGTCCGGCGTCTCGGCGACCGCGGCCTCGAGCGAGGTGATCGCCTCCTCGCGGTTGCCGAGCCGCTCGAAGTGCAGCCGCCCGATCCGGTAGAGCGCCATGGCGCGCTCCGCCGGGTCCACCGCCTGATCCGCGCGGCGCGCGAGGACCCCGATCAGATCGCGCCACCGCTTCTGCGCGTGACAGAGGCGCTCGAGCGCCTCGAGCGCGCCCGAGGCGAGCGGGTCGAGGCGCAGCGCGGTCTCGTAGAGCTCGATCGCCGGATCGATCTGCTTCTCGCGGTGCTCGAAGAGCCGCGCGCGCTCGACGATCAGCGCCGCGCGGTGCCGATCGTCGGAGAGGATCGCGTTGGCCTCGCGCTCGAGCGTTCGCTCGAGCTCGCCCCACTTCTGCTCCTCGCGATCGCGCTGCTCGATCGCCTTGAGGATCGACGGCTCCTGCTTGTCGAGCTCGGCCGCCGTCCGGTACGCGTGGCGGGCCTTGTCGTGATCTCCGAGCGCGTCCTCGAGCACGCGGCCCTTCGCGTGGAGGAGGGCGGCCTTGCGCCGCGAGTCCGCGGTGACCCGCGCCTCCGCGTCGAAGAAGGGGAGGGCGGCGCGGTGGTTCCCGGTCGCCAGCGCCGCCCGCCGCGCCCCGCGCAGGCTCGGTACGTGGTCCTTCGAGATCGCGAGGGACGCTTCGAAGAGCGCGAGCGCCTTCTTCGGGTCGGCGAGCGGCCCCTCGAAGAGCCGCGCCACCTCGTACGAGAGGCGCGCCTTGCGGGCGGGATCGGTGGTCTCCTCGATCTCGGCGAGCCACGCCTCCGCGAGGCTCTTCGCGGCCTCCGCGAGCGTGC
>JAYRVK010001323.1:0-2698 GCA_041918555.1 Sandaracinaceae bacterium | reverse complement strand
GTCTGCCGCCCAGCTCCCTGGTGCCTTCCGTCCCACGAGCCTGTACACTCGTTCAGGTGTCGACCCCGCTCCGCGAGACGACCGTCCTGGTCGTCGATCTGCAGGCCACCGCCGCGAACCCGGCGCGCGGAGAGCCCATCGAGATCGGATGGCTCGAGACCTCGGCGGCCGCGGCCGACCGCGCGACGGCCGGCCGCGTGGAGGCCCGCCTGCTGCGGTTGCCCGAGGGCGCGACGGTGCCCCGCGGGGTCACGCGGGTGACGGGGCTCGCGGCGCGCGATCTCGCGGCCGGCCACGACCCGAGCCTCGCCTTCGCGGACCTCGCGCGCCACGCCGCGACAGTGCCGCGTCCCTCCGGGTCCGTCGCGGCGCCCGCGATCGCGCACTACGCGCGCTTCGAGTCGACCTGGTTCGACGCGCGCCTGCCGCCGGCGCCCGGCGACGCGCGCGTCCTCGCGCTCGTCTGCACGCACGCGATCGCGCGCCGCCTGTACCCCGACTTGCCGCGACGCGGCCTGCGCGCGCTCACCGGCTACTTCGGGCGCGCGGTGGCCCCGCTCCGCCGGGCGGCCGATCACGTCGCCGCCACTGCGTTCGTCTGGGCCCACCTCGTCGAGGCGCTCGCCACCGAGGGCGTGGACACGTGGCCCGCGCTGCAGGCCTGGCTCGCCCGCCCCTCCACGGCGGGCCCGCGGCGGCGCGTCTACCCGATGCCGCGCGCGCTGCGCCTGTCCGCGCCCGCGGCGCCCGGCGTCTACCAGATGCTGCGCGTGGGTGGCGACGTGCTGTACGTCGGCAAGGCGGTCTCGTTGCGAGCGCGCGTGAACTCGTGGTTCCGCAAGCAGAGCAAGGTCCACGAGCGATCGCTGGAGATGCTCGCGCAGGCGCGCGACATGCGCTGGACCGTGACCGAGACGGGCCTCGAGGCGGCGCTCCTCGAGTCCGACGAGATCAAGCGCCTGCGGCCGCCCTACAACGTGGCCCTCGTGAGCGACGAGCGAGAGCGCTGGTTCGCGTCGCCGGACCTGTGCTCGCGATCGCGGGGGCCCGACGCGCGACACCGCGTGGGTCCTTTGACCTGGTGGGCCGCCGTGGATGGCTTCGCGGCGCTGGTCGGGCTCCTCGGCGGCGAGGGGACCGACGACCCCCGGCGCATCGCGCTCGCGACCGGCAGCCCGCCGGGGCGGGGCCCGGAGGCCGCGGTCTTCGCGGAGGGGCTCGCGCGCTTCGCCGCCGCGCACGGCAGGCCGTTGTGGTCGAGGTCGCCCGGCAGCCGCGCCGCCGCGTTGCTCGCCCTCGGGGCGCGCCTGTGGCCGCGCTTGCACCGCGCGCTCGACGACGACGAGGTCGCCGCGCCGGCCGCCGAGCCGCGGACCTGGACCGACCAGACGATTCACGCCGCGATCGAGGAGGTGGTGGTCCGCGCCGCTCACGCGTCGCGGCGGGCGCGCTGGCTGGCGCGCCTCTCCGAGAGCGCGGTGCTGTGGCGCGAGCGCGCCTCTGCGCGCCCCGGCGAGCCCCGGCTCCTCGTGGTCGCGCGCGGCCAGATCGTCGAGCGCGCCTTCGTCCCCGCCGGGGCGGGTGTTCCGATGCCGCCCGGCCACGCCCGCCCCGCGCTCGAGCGCATCGGCGGGCTGGGCGGCGCCGAGCTCGACCGGATGCGCGTCCTGACCACGGAGCTCCGGCGCGTGCTCGGCGAGGCCGGCCCCGAGGGCGTCACGGTCCGCCTCGGCCCCGAAGGCCTCCTCTCGGGGTCGCGGCTCGCGGGGATCCTCTCGTGGATCTGAGCGGCTCCTCCCCGGTGCGCGTCCTGGTCCTCGCCGACACGCACATCGGGATCGACACGCCGCTGCGCCCGCGGGTCGAGCGCCGCCGGCGGGGTGACGACTTCCTCGCGAGCTTCCGGCGCGCGCTCGCTCCCGCGCTTCGCGGCGAGGTGGACGTCGTCGTTCACGCGGGCGATCTGCTCGATCGACCCCGCCTGCCCCCCGCGATCGTCGAGCGCGCCCTCGAGCCGCTCCTCGCCGTGGCCCGCGCCGGCGTGCCGGTGCTGCTCGTGCCGGGCAACCACGAGCGCTCGCGCATCCCCCAGCCCCTGCACGCGCGGCACGAGCGGCTCTGGATCTTCCACGACCCCGGCACGGTCGTGCTGACGGTGCGCGGCGTGCGCCTCGCCTTCGGGGCGTTCCCCTACGTGCGCACCGGCATCCGCGCGGGGTTTCGGGCCGTGCTCGGCCGGACGGGGCTGCCGGCGACGGTCGCCGACGTCCGCGTCCTCGTCATGCACCACTGCGTCGAGGGCGCGACCTGCGGGCCCGGCCATCACGTCTTCCGCGGCGCGCCGGACGTCGTGCGCGCGGCCGATCTGCCCTCCGACGTCGCGATCGTCCTGACGGGCCACGTGCACCGGCACCAGCTCCTGGAGCGCGACCTCGCGGGTGCTCCGCTGCCGGCGCCGGTGCTGTACCCGGGCTCGGTCGAGCGGACCTCCTTCGCCGAGAAGGACGAAGCGAAGGGCTTCGCGATCGTGGAGCTCGCGCCCGACGGCACGGGGCGGGGGCGCCTCTCGGGCCGCGAGCAGCGCCCGCTGCCGGCGCGCCCCATGATCGAGCACCCGCTGATCGTGGCCGGGCGGTCGCGCGGCGTGATCGAGGAGCACGTCCGCCGCGCCATCGCCGCGGCGCCCGACGACGCGATC
>JAYRVK010001322.1:0-7855 GCA_041918555.1 Sandaracinaceae bacterium | reverse complement strand
GGGGGGGGGGGGGGGGGGCGTCGGCGCGGGCGTCGCGCCCGGCTGGCCGCAGCGCTCGAGCTGCGCCTCGCGCACGCGCTCGAACGCGCCGATCGCGTTGTAGAGCGAGTCGCGCGTGTACTGGCCCTGAGGGTTCTGCTGCGCGGCCGCGAGGTAGGTCTGCCCGGCCTCGTCCCAGCGCTCGAGGCGGTGGAACAGGATCTCCGCACGGTAGAAGCGGAGGTTGTAGGACTGCTCGGAGTCGCCGAAGTGCTCGAGGTAGATGCCGTAGAGATCCGCGGCGCGCTCGAAGAGCGGCCGGCGGGTCTCGCGCTGCGCGAGGTCGTGCCAGCGCATCGCGCGCACGCGGATCGCGCGCTCGATCAGCGCCTCGGTCTCGGCGACGACCTCGGGGTCGCTCTGCTGGCCGACCCAGTCGGCGTCGCCGGTGTAGAGGCGCGCCATCTCGCGCAGCGCCTCGACGGCCGCGTCCGACTCGCCGAGCGCGGCGCGGCCGCGCGCGATCGCGAGCTGCCAGTGGGGCGCGCGCTCGTCCGAGGGCATGCGCTCGAGGACCAGGCGGTACGCCTCGATCCCGTGCTCCCACCGGTCCTGCTCGTAGAAGCGCGACGCCAGCCGCACGAGGACGCGGTCGGCGTAGCGCTCGCCGCCGATCTCCTCGAGGAACGTGAACAAGTCTTGCGCGGTGTTGCTCTCGTCCTCGGTGAAGACCTGGATGAGGTACTCGAGCGCCTCGGACTGGAGCTCGCGCAGGCGCGAGCGCTGCTCGGCGCTCACGCGGCCGCCGCCCCGGCCGAGGTCGAGCACGCGGCGGAACCGCGTCGCCGCCTCGGTCGCGCGGTTCAGGCGCCACAGGCACCACGCGCTCTTGAACAGCGCGAGCCCGTAGAGGTCGCTGTCGGTGTGCGGGAGCACGAGCTCGTAGCGCTCGAGGGCGCCCGCGAAGTCGGCGAGCGCGAAGCGCTCCTCCGCGAGCGCCATGTGCGCGTCCGGGACGAACCGGCTCTGTGGGAACTCGTCGAGGATCCGCCGGTACAGGTCGAGCGCGACCTCGGGCTGGCCGCCCTCGGTCATCGCGAAGGCCTTCATGTAGAGCACGAGGTCGTAGCGATCGAAGCCCCGGTGCCGCTCGAGGATGCGGTCGTAGAGCTGGATGCACGCGGAGTAGTCGGGGCCGCCCGGCTCCTCGCCGCGGCTCTCCGCCGGCCGCTCCTGCCAGGCCGCGTACGTGCGCAGGTACGACGCGCGCGCCTCCTCCCAGCGCAGCTCCGCGAGGCGCAGGAGCGCGTCCGGCATCTCCGGCGCCTGCTCGGGCTCCTCGCGGATGAACTGCTCGAGGAGCTCGATCGCCGTCGCGCGGCGCGTCTCGAGGAGCTGCTCCCGCTCCTGCAACAAGCGCTGGAGCTGCTCCTCCTGGAGCTCGCGGGCCGCGTCGCCGAGAGCGTCCGGGCGCTCGCGCAGATAGAGCCGATCCTCGAGGCTGTCGCCGCCGCCGCGCCGCGTGGGCCCGTCGCCCTCGTCGAGCTCGATGCGGCGCTCGTCGGTGGGGTCCTGGAAGCGGCCCGAGATGTCCGCGCCGCCGGTGCCCTGCGCGAGCGCGGTGCCGCTCGACGCGAGGAGCGCGGCGAGGACGAGCGCGCGCCTCACGGGGCCTCCTCGGCGTCGGGGTCGGCCTCGAGCTCTTCCTCGTCGCCGGCCTCGTCCTGGGCGGCCTCCTCCGCGGCGGGCGCCTCGTCGAGATCGTCGGCCTCCTCGTCCTCTTCGAGGTCCTCGTCCTCCTCGAACTCGTCGGCCCAGTACTCGCCCTCGAAGGGCCAGTACTCCTCGTCGTCGTGGAGCAGCCCCTGGATCGAGAGCGGGTCCATGAGCTCGGGCGGGAAGCGGCCGGCCGCGAGGCTCTGGATCTGGATCTCGATCCGCCGCTTGCTCCCCATCACCGCGTCGATGCGCCCGATCCGCGAGCGGCGGAGGTGGCCGCCCAGGCTCAGGCGCAGGGCGCGCAGGGCGCGCAGCGCGGCGTCGCCCGCGGCGCCGACCATCCGGCCGCGCACCTCGACGACCCGCGCCGCGAAGCGCGAGGCCTCTGCGCGATCGCGCCGGAGCATGCCCTCGATCCCGCCCACGTCGGCCGAGGCCGGCGCGTCCGCGGGCTGCGCGATCTGGAGCCCGTCGAGCCGCTGCTCGAGCTCGACGAGCCGGCGACCGAACCCCGCGAGCTCCTGCTCGAGGGGCTGGAGCTGCTCGGCCCGGGCGCCCGCCGCGCGCATCGCCTCGAGCTGCTCGGTCAGGGCGCGGACGACGCCGCGCGCGCCCGCGAGATCGCGCCGGAGCGCGGTGACGTCGTCCACGGGCGGCGCGTCCGCGTCGGCGGGGCGCAGGCCCTCGCCGCCCGCGAGGCGACCGAGCACCGCGCCCAGTCCGTCGGCGACCGGGCCGGAGCGCGCGGCCTCGGCGTCGAGCGTGCGCACCTCGCGGTTCAGCCGATAGAAGTCGGGGTCGACCTCGAGGAGCGAGAGCAACAAGGCGTGCACGTCGATGGGCGCCTCGGCGCCCTCCCCCGGCGCCTCGCCCTCGGCCGGCGGCTCCGCGGGCCGCGCCTCGGTCGCGAGGAGCTCCTCGAAGAGCCGCTCCTGCCGCGACGGGCTCTCGAGGATCCGATCGATCTCCTGGACGACCGGCGTGAACCGCGCCTGGAACGCGCGGAAGAGCGTGTCGGCCTCCTCGAAGTCGCAGCGCGCGAGGTGGATGTAGCCACGCAGCAAGGAAGCCTCGTGGACATACGGCGAGTCCGGGAAGCGCGCCTCGAGCTGGTCGAGGAGATCGATCGCGGTGTCGTGGTCGTCGCCCTCGTACATCGACCACGCGGCCTCGAAGAGCGCCTCCGCGACGCGGGCGGAGTCCTGGGGGACCTGGAAGTAGTAGTAGAACGCGTCCTCGGCGCGGCGGCCCTCGTGCGCGACGCGGCCGAGCGCGAGCCACGTGAGGTCCCGGATCTCGAAGTACCGGCGGTCGACGAAGAACGTGTACTGGTCGGTCTCCGAGGTGCTCGCGATCGAGCAGAACTGCGCCTCGGCGTCCTCGAGCCGGCCCGCCTGGGCCGCGATCACGCCCTGGAGGTAGCGCGCGTTGGCGTAGAAGCGGCTGCGCCGGCCGACCTGCTCGAAGAAGCGGATCGAGCCCTCCCAGTCGTGCGCGTCGTAGCGCTCGCGGCCCTGGAGATAGAGCAATTCGTTCTGCGCGTCCGGCGAGAGCCCCTCCTCGGGGGCCACGCGCCGCAGCGCCTCGATCGAGAGGGCCAGGCTCGCGCCCTCCAGCGCCACGTCCACCGCGCGCCGGTACGCCGGGCCGAAGTACGGGTCCTGGCTCCCGCGCCCGAGGATGCGCTCGAGGTAGCGCCACGCGGAGCGCAGCGCGCCCATGCGCTGGAGCGCGCCCGCGAGCATGAACTCCGCCTGGCGGTACTCGTCGAGCGAGTCGAAGTCGGTGAAGCGCGGGCTCTCGACCAGCTCGTAGAGGATCGGCTGCGCCTCCTCGAAGCGGTCGTCGAGGTAGAGGTCCTCGGCGCGCCGCAGCATCTCGCGGAGCTGCGTCGCCGAGCCGGTCTCCGGCGCGATCAGGCGGCGCTCGGCCATCGCCCGGTAGTACGCCGCGAGCGAGGTCGGGTCGTCCTCCGGCGCGGGCGGAGGGGTCGCCTCCTGCGCGAGCGCGCCGGCTGGCGCGAGCAGCGCGGCGAGCGCCAGGGGCGCCGACGTCCATCGCTGTCGCGTCGAGCTCATGCGCGATGCCTCACCGATCGGGCAGCGCCCGGGTGGCCACCCGCATGCGCGTCCGCACCTCGTAGCGCCCCTCGCCGCCGGACGGGAAGCTCGAGGCCATGTCCGAGCCGTCCTCGAGGACGAGCGTCACCTCGCTCAGCCGCTCGCGGACCACCTGGAAACGGAAGTCTTCTTGCAGGGTGTAGCGGAACGCCTCGTCCTGCCGCGCCCGCTGCTCGACCTCGATCCGCAGCACGTGCGGCCCCGGCGCGAGCGAGCCCGAGAACACCTCGCGACCGTCGTCGAGACCCTCGGCGTTGCCGTCCGACTGGTAGACCGCCGCGCCGTCGAGGTGCACGACCAGGCGCGCGAGGTTCGTGGCGTCGCCGGTCCGGTCCTGGAGATCGATGGTGATCCGCGTCTGGAAGAGCTCGGCGCCGAGCGCCGACACGCGCATCCGCGCTTGCACGAGCTCGTCCATCAGGGCGACGTAGTCGTTCCGGATCGGGCTCACGTCCGGCGGCGCGGGGCCCGGGTCGAACTCGGCCGTCGGCTGCGCGCTGGGCTCGGCGCTCGGGTCCGCGGCGGGCGGGACCGGCGTCTGCGGCGGCGTCTGCGGGGTCGGCGTGGTCGCGGGCGGCGTGCGCCCCGCCGGGCGCACCGCCGGATCCTCGTCGAAGGGCGAGGCGGGCGGCGCGTTCGGGTCCGCCGCGGGCTCCTCGACGGGCGCGGCGGGCTCCTCGGTCGGCGGAGGCGGCCGCCGGCGCCGGCGCGAGCTTCGCCGCTGCGCGTCGGCGCCGTCCGCGAAGACCGCAGCCATCAGGAGCGCGAGGAGCGTGGTGAGGAGGGCGCGGGTCATGGCGAGGGCGGGAGGAAGATCGAGAGCCCGAGGGTCGCGGTCAGGTTGTTCACGATGGTGGACTCACCGAGCAGTTCTTGTTGCAGGACCTGGTCGCGGACGTCGAACCGGATCGAGAACCACTCGTCGAAGAAGAACTTGATGCCGAGGCCCGCGCTGAACGTGAGACCGCGCGCGGTCTGGTTGTCGGTGAGCCCGCCGCCGATCGCGAGGTTGAAGTCGAAGCGCGAGATCCCGTCGCCGAACCAGCGGAGCTTCCCGTACGCGAGCGTCCAGATCAGGTGCGCCTGGTAGACGTAGACCGGCGCGTCGATCCGGATCAGCGAGATGCCGCGGTCGTTCTCGATGATGCGGACGAGCTCCGAGTTCGACTGGCTGTACGCGAAGGACGCCTCGAGCCCGAGATCCTCGGTGACGTGGAACGTGTACGCAGCCTGGAGCAGGTAGGACGCGCTCAGGAGGTCGGCCGCGTAGATCCCGCCCATCACGCTGAGCTCGTGGCGCAGCGCCTTCTGGAACAGGCGCTCGCGCACCCCGCGGTAGCGGCGCCGGGCGTTGAGCTCGTCGCGGATCGCCTCGTCGATGCACTGCGCGTCGGCGCGCTCCGGGAGCGCCCCGATGACCGCGACGGCCGGGAGCAGCCAGACGCTCGCGCGCAGGAGCAAGGCCGCCAAGGGCGCACGCGTGAGCATCGTCGCCTTTGGTACCTGCGCGGCGGTCGCACTGTCAACGAGTATGGACGTCGCGGGACCCGCCGGGTGGGCGCGGCCCTTGTCCTCGGGCGAGCCCGCGAGGGATAGTGCGGTCCGGGGGTCGGATGCGCTCTCGTGCCTCGATCGTGTGGTTCGCGAGGCCGACGGCGCGGTCCCCTGGTGACATCGCCTTCGGGCACATCGTGAACGGCACCCTCGACCTCGGCGCGGGGCCCGTCATCAGCGCCGGCGCGGCCGACGCGGCGGTCGCCCGCTTCGATTGGGACGGCACGAATGGTTGGCTCTTCCGCTCGGCAGCGCCGCTCGTCGCGCACCTCGCGTCGGGCGAGCTCGTCGCGGCCGGGACGTTCCGGTCCGGGCTCGACTGCGGCACGGGCCGGCTCGCCGCCGCGGCCCAGGCGATCCATGTCCTTCACTTCGCGGCGGAGTGAACCATGGGAGCCCCTTCGACCTTCGACCTCCCCCGCGCCGTGCGCGCGGCCCGCGCCCTCGCGGCCGATCCGGACGACACGCAGCACGTGTTCACGCTGATCGAGTCGCTCTCGTGGCGGACCAACGAGCGGATCCTCGCGCGCACCCGCAGGGACCCGCACGGGCGCCGGATGCTGCGCGAGCGCCCGCAGCTGCTGCCGCGGCTCTGCGACCGCGAGGCCCTCGCCGCGCTGCCCGAGGGCTCGCTCGGCCGGGCCTACCTCGCGTTCGTCGACGCCGAGGGCATCACCGCCGACGGACTCGTCGAGGCCAGCGAGGCCGGACAACGCGGCTTGCACGATCCGGACAGCGAGGCCGCGTGGGTCGGGGAGCGCATGCGCGACACCCACGACCTCTGGCACACGGTGACCGGGTACAAGGGCGACCTCGTCGGCGAGGTGGCGCTGCTCTCGTTCAGCAACGCGCAGGTCTGGAACCCGGGCATCTCGGTGGTCGTCGGCGTGGGCGTCCTGAAGATCCGGCGGCTGCGCGTCGCGCGCGAGATGGCGCGGGCCCGGCTCGCGGGGATCCGCGCGAGCTGGCTGCCCGTCGCGCCCTGGGAGGAGCTCCTGTCGCGGCCGCTCGTCGAGGTGCGCCGGCGCCTCCGGATCCGTCCGGCGCCGCCGTACGAGGAGCTGCGCTCGAGCGAGCTGCGCGCGAAGGGCGAGCTCGGGCCGCGCGCCTAGTCACGCGAGGCGAAGGCTCGCCGGCCGCGCCGCCGTCCAGTGCCGGTCTGAGCTCTTGATCGCCTCGAGCTCGCCCCAGCCCACGTCCGCGAGCAGGCGCTCGACCTCGGCGCGCGTGAGCGAGGCGCAGAGCGAGTCGAAGAAGAGCTGCTGCTGGTTCATGGAGTCGCCGGCCGCCACGCGCTTCACGATCGCCCACGCGTCGTCCATGGTCTCGGGCCGCTCGAGATCGCGGAGCAGGATGCCCCCGCCCGGGCGCAGCACGCGCTTCATCTCCCGCAAGAGCGCCACCGGCTGGTGCAGGTGGTGGAGCGTCGAGTTGCAGAGGACGAGGTCGGCGTGGCCGGCGGGGAGCCCCGTCGCGCGCCCGTCGACGGCGCTGAGCGTGATGACCCGCTCGAGGCCGTGCTCGGCCACGTGCGCGGCCGCGACCTTCAGCATCTCGCGCGCCGGGTCGATCGCGAGGATCTCGAGGTCGCGCCGCGCGCGCGCGATGAGCACGGGGACCTTCGCGGTGCCCGTGCCGAAGTCGACGATGCGCGGCCGCGCCACCCCGGCGACCAGCCCGAGCGCGAGCTCCGCGCAGGCGCCGTCGGACTCGGCGAAGTCCATCGCGTGGTACTCGAGGGCGTCGTCCTCGGTGTCCATGAGCTCGGGCTCGAGGATGCGCGCGAGCTTCACGCGCCCTCCTTGGGCTTCGCGCGGGGGACGAACTGACGGAGCTGCCAGGCGAGCACGCGGCTCTTCCGCTGCGTCTCGTCGAGGTCGTCGCGGAAGGGGGCGAGCGCGAGCGAGGCGATGATCACGGCCGCGAGGAACACCACCACGAGGACCGCGATCGAGATCGGCTCGAACGGGAAGGCGCGCGGCAGGAGCACGAGGTTCCCGTCCTCGAGCCGGAACGAGGGGGGGAGCACGCCCACGAGCTCGAGCCCGATCGGCAGGACGCTGCCGAGCGCGCCGCACGCGACGATGAGCGCGCGGAAGCGCCGATCGTTCGAGACGAGGAAGATCATGGTGTTCGCGCAGATCGCCGTCGGCGCGCCGATCAACGGCCCGAAGAGCGCGGCGAGCGACGCGAGCGCGAGCGTGCTGAGCACGAGCATCACCATCGAGTGCGCGACCGAGGTGCGCTTCGCCTTCGAGAACGCAAAGCTCGTTGCGGCCGCGATCGCCATCAGGGCGGCGCAGATCGCGGTGGGCCCGTCGAGCGGGACCCACCCGAGGAGCCCCATCCCCACGAACACCGCCGCGCACGCGCCGTAGGCGACCGCGCCGAGGCGCCCGCCGACGCGGACGTGCTCGCGCTGCTGCGCGTCGATCTCGAGGCGCACCTCCTCGGGCACGACCTTGGGCGGCTCGGTCAAGAGC
>JAYRVK010001321.1:0-22485 GCA_041918555.1 Sandaracinaceae bacterium | reverse complement strand
GTGTGTCGCCCTGCCATCGGCGAGTGCGACGTCGCGGAGACGTGCACGGGGTCGAGCTCCATCTGTCCTTCGGACGACCTCGCGGTCCCCCCCGGCACGGCCTGCGGGCCGAGCCCGAGCGGCGCGTGCGACGCACCCGACGTGTGCGAGGGCATGCTCGGCGCCACCGCAACTTGTATTGCGATCTTCGAGACTCCCACGACCGCCTGCCGCCCGTCGGTCGACGCCTGCGACGTAGCCGAGGTCTGCACGGGCGTGAGCTCCGAGTGCCCTCCGGACGCGGCACCCGTCACTGGCTGCTGCCTCGAAGACATTGCGTGCGACGACGCCGACGACTGCACCGTGGACAGCTGCGACGCCGCCGCCCACACCTGCGCGTTCACTCCGATCGACGGCTGCGGACGAGACGCGGGCGTCGACGCGGGCGCGGCCGACCTCGACGCGGGCGCGGAGGATGCCGGCCGCCACGACGCGGCGGGCGCCGGAGCCGACGCGGGCGCCGACGCAGGCCCGGAGGCGCCCGACTCGGGCTGCGGCTGCCGCACCGGCGGCGGCGAGGCGCCGACCCTCGCGTGGCTCCTCCTCCCGTTCGCTTGCGTCCGACGCCGTCGGCAGAACGTCGATCGGGTGTAGGATCGATCCCACCGTGCGCGTCCTCGCCCTCACCTCGGTCCTCCTCCTGGCTCCGTCCGTCGCCGCCGCGCAGGCGGCCTGCGTCGACGTCACCGGACGCGCCTGCCTCGACCTTCTGTCGACGATGCGCGTCGACGGCGTCGTCGACGACGTCTTCCAGACGAGCGACGGGCGCTTCGCGCCGCAGCTCGGGTTCGCGACGTACGTGCGCGGGATCAACGGGTGCATCGGGGTGACCCACACCCCGACGATCCTCACCGGCTACACCTGCGGCGCGATCGGGAGCTCGCCGCCGGGCGGAGACGATCCCTCGTTCCACGCGAACTCGCTCGACTGGTACTGGACCCAGGTGCTGCGCACCGACGACTCGGGCGCGGTCGTCGCCGACGGCGCGCCCGGCTTCTACTACCCGTGGACCGCGCGCATCTACGACCTCGGCGGCGAGGCGAACCGCGTGGTGCTCTTCCCGATCACCGATCACGAGCCGCTGCCCTGCGAGGCCTTCGAGTACGCGGTGTTCCTCACCAACGATCCGGACGCGCGGACGATCGCCCCGGAGAGCGCGCCCGATCCGACGCAGTGGAACCGCGCGCGCCTGATCCGCGCGTTCACGCAGGGCTGGACCCGCAACCCGACCGCGACGGGCGCGGCGGAGGCGGGCCGAGCGGACCTCGCGACGCACCTGCGCGACACGACCGCGGGCGACGCGGTCGCCGACGCGCTCGCGACGGTGTGGGCGCTCCCGTGCGGGCTCACGTTCCGCTACGCGGCGATCCAGGCCGGCAACGAGGGCAACCCGGGCCCCGAGTGCGCGTTCCACAGCTCGGACGACGAGCTCGACGCGGTCGCCGGTCTCAACGAGGACGACACCGCAATTTGTGTTGACGCCGACGGCGACGGGCACCGCGACGCGGCGTGCGGCGGGAGCGACTGCGACGACACGGACCCCGCCGTGCACCCGGGCGCGTTCGAGCGTTGCGACGCGGTCGAGGACGTGGACTGCCGCCCGATGGAGGCGTGTCCCGAGGGGACCGTGTGCGATCCGAGCACGGGGCTCTGCGCGACGCAGTGCTTCGAGGGCGGCTGCGCGCCGGGCTTCACGTGCGCGGGCGATCGCTGCCTCGACGCGGCGTGCGCGATGCGCGTGGATCCCTGCCCGGACGGGACCCTCTGCCGCGAGGGCGCGTGCGTCGCGCCGTGCGATGGAGTGAGCTGCCCCGCGGGCCGCGTCTGCGCGGGCGGCGCGTGCATCGACCCGTGCCTGGGCGTGCTGTGCCCGACCAACCAGGTCTGCATCGCGGGCGAGCCGGGCGCGCTCACGGTGTGCGGGCCGGCGTGCACCTGCGACGAGCTCGTGATGCCCCTGTGTCCCGTCGGCGAGGCGTGCGACGTGCGGATGGAGTCCGAGTCCTACGGCCGCTGCGTCGACCCCGGCTGCGAGGTGCTCACCTGCGGGCCCGGCGAGACCTGCACCGCCGGCGCGTGCGTGGACGGATGCGCGGGCGTCGCGTGCCCGCTCGATCAGATCTGCATGGACGGCGAGTGTGTCAACGATCGTTGCGCGAGCGTGGTGTGCCCCGGCAGCCAGGTGTGTCGCGACGGCGAGTGCTTCGACGCGTGCGACGGGGTGAGCTGCGCGCCCGGCGAGATCTGCCGCGACGGCGCGTGCATCCCCGATCCGTGCTTCGGCGTGACGTGCGATCCGGGCGAGCGCTGCGTGAGCGGCACGTGCGTCCCGGACGGCCCGAGCTTCGACGCGGGCGGGACGAGCATGGACGGCGGCGCGGGCCGGCCCGACGCGGGGCCCGGCGCGCCGATGGACGGCGGCTGCGGCTGCCGCGCCGCGGGCGGGCCGAGCCGCGGTGCGCTCGCGCTCGTCGCGATGGCTCTCGCGTGGCTCGTTCGGCGGCGTGCCCGTGTCATGTGAGCGCGGGGGCTGCTGCTGTCTTCGCCGATCTACGTCGCGCGCTGAGCGGCGCGTGTTGCGTGCAAGGCGTATTGCATCCACGCCGCGCCGAGCACGTCGACGAGCCCGAAGCCGATGAAGATCGGCGGCGCGAGCCCGGCCACGACGAGCGCGGTCACGCCCGTGAAGAACATCGCGCGCGCGATCACCGTGGCCTGGAAGAAGCGCCGCTGATCGGGGCGCGCGCAGTAGAGGAAGTACATCCCGAGGATCGTGGTGAGGATCCCGACCACGCGGATCCAGACCTCCGTCGGCGCGCTCAGCCCGACGAGGCGCGTCGCGAGGGCCGGCGCGAGCCCGAAGCCGACGCCGCTGAGCGCGAGGTACACGCCGAACACGCGGCTCGCGAGGACGGGGTCCCTCATCGCTTCGCGATCCAGTCGAGCGCGAGGTCGGCGACCTCCTCCCAGCCGGGCTGGCCGCACAGGTAGTGCGTGCGCCCGGGCAGCACCTCGAGCTCCGTCGGCGCGGCCTTCGCGTCGTAGCGCGCGGCGTTCGTGCGATTGAGCGACGCGGGGATGATCGTGTCCAGCTCGCCCGCGATCATCAGGAGCGGCGGGCGCGCGGCGGCGAAGTCCACGGCGCCCTCGGGACCGAGCGGGCCGCGCCCGACGAGCCGCGACTCCGGGACGACCTCCGCGTCGAACGCGGCCCGGACCTCGTCGGCGCCGCCCGTGTGCCAGAAGGCGTACTTCCACGAGGCGAGGGTCGGGACGATCGGCGCGCTCCCCGGCCAGAGCACGGGCGCGTTCGCGCGCAGGTGCGAGAGCGCGAAGCTCTTCACCCCGCGCGGCGGCGCCGAGTCGATCGCCACGCCGAGGCGCCCGAGCCCGCGGCTCAACAGGATCTGCACGACGAGCCCGCCCATCGAGTGGCCGACGAGCACCGGCGGCGAGGGCTGCCCCTTCGCGATCGACGCGTACTGCTCGACCACCTGCGCGAGGGTGAGCGCGCGGAGCGCCGGATCGGGCGCGCGCCGCAGCTCCGCGGGCGCGCCGTAGCGGCCCGGCCAGGACGGGGCGAGGCACGCGTGCCCGCGCCGCTCGAACCGCTCGACCCAGCGCGAGAAGGACGCGCCGGTCATGAACATGCCGTGGACGAACAGGACCGTGTCGCTCACCGAGCCTCCGCGCGCGGTCCCTCGGGGTGAACCGCGCGAAGCCTACGCGCGAGCGCAGTCGCTGGATCGACGACGCGCTCGGCCGCCGCCTCGCGTGCATCGCGGTCACGGCCGAGGTCGAGGAGCGTCGCCGTCCGCAGGCTCGCGACGCGGTACATCGCGGCGTACGTCCACCCCGGCTCGCACGTCCGGCTCACGAGAGCCCCCCGCGAGGAGGACCGCCGCCAGCCGGAACGTCGCGAGGAGCGCGTGGACCAGATCGGGCTCGGCGCGCTCGCGTCGCCGGGGTGGGCGACGCGCCGGGGGCGGGCTCGGGGGCGGAGCCTCGCGGGGCGGCGCGGGCTCGGGGACGAGGGAGATCGGCTCGGGCATCCAGATCGTGTCCTCCGGATCGCGCGCCGCGACCAATCACACGCGCTCACATCGCGCCCCGCAATTTTGGCTTTGACGACCCCGGGCGCGGACGCTAGGTCCGGGCGCATGGCGAAGGTGCGTTTCGAGCCCGCGGGCTACGAGGTCGAGGTCGCGCCGGGGACGGCGCTGGTCGACGTGTGCGACGACCACCCGGACGCGGAGGTCCCCTTCTCTTGTCGAAGCGCGAGCTGCGGGACGTGCCGGTGCCGCGTGCTCTCGGGGATGGAGCACCTGAGCAAGCCGGAGGACGACGAGCTCGACGTGCTCGAGGTCTTCGGCGACGGACCCGACGTGCGGCTCTGCTGCCAGATGGTCCTCGCGAAGGACGGCCCCGTCACCCTCGAGGTCGTCGAGCCGGAGTGAGCGCTCGCTCAGGTCGCGAGGAGCGCGGCCGCGGCCTCGACGGCGGTGGCCACGATCACCGCGAAGATCCCGACGATCACCACGAACGGGACCCACGCGCGCCGGCGCGCGGCGTCCCGGCGCGCCTCCCCGCCCGCCGGGACGCGGTCCTCCAGCAGGCGACGGAGCGCGGTGGTCGTCTCGGGGCCCGGGAACGCGCGCTTCGGGATCAGGTGGAAGCGCAGGGGGTCGACGAAGAGGTGAAAGGCCTCGTCGGTCTCGCGCCACGCGACGACGAGGGCCCAGGCGATCCGCTTGCCGCTCTCGCCGCCGTGGACCTCGAGCGCGTCCTCGGTCGCCTCGACGCGCATCGTAGAGAGGTCCTGCCAGCGCCGGTCGAGGGCGCGGCGCGACCCGCGCAGGGAGCTGACGACGAGCGCCCCGACCACGAAGAGGACGACGCCGTTCGCGAGGAGCCACGGCCCGAGCGCGAGGCGCAGCGCCATCAGCCCCGCGATGGTCGCGAGCACGAGGAAGATCCCCGGCAGCACCGCCCGGACGAGCGTCCCGGGGAGGTCCATGCGCACGGCGCGGACGTACTCCTCGCGCGTCACCTCGTACGCGAGCTTGACGTGGCTCTCGGTGCGGTAGGCGCTCATGCGGCTCGGTACCAGAGGACGTAGGCGACGACGGCCGCGGTCACGAGGGCGGCCCAGAGGACGAAGGCGCGCACGCGCTGCGCCTTCGCGCTCGTCGTCGCCGGCGGGCGGAGCGCGGCGTTGGCCGCCATCCGCTCCTGCAGGAGCACGCGGACGCGCGCGCAGGCGGCCTCGTCGAACGCGGCCTTGGGCCACACGTCGCTCACCGCAGCGCCGCCGAGCAGGACGAAGAGGCGCGGCGTCTCGAGCCAGCCGTCGACGTGGGACCACGGCCGATAGCTCTCGAGCACGTCCGAGCGCACGCGCAGCTGCGCCTCGTCCAGGACGACCCGCACCGTGTGCCACGCCGCCGGCACCGTGCGATAGGCGCGCCGCGCCGAGTACGCCGACTGCCTGGGCGCGAGCACGATCCCCGCGATCGCCGCGGGCACCAGCAGGATCCACACGCCGGGCGTGACGGGCCACCCGAGCGCCGCGATCGCGACGGTGAGCGCGGCCACGATCGCGAGGAACCACGCGATCGTCCGTCCGCCCTTCTTGCCCTGCGCTTCGAAGGCCTCGACGTAGTCGTCCTCGGTGATCGCGAGGTCCGCCTCGATCGGCTCCATGACGCCGAGGATACGCCCTCGGCTTGCCAAGCCCCCCCGCGCCGGGGCACATGAGCGAACCGACCCCCTCTCGCCGTCGTAGGTCTCCCGATGCGCCACGCCTTCCCCGCCGCCGCCCTCTTCGTGCTCGCCTGCGGAGGCGAGCCCACCTACCCCGACGGCCTCCCCGGCCGGCCCCCCGAGGGCGCGTGGATCGCGGTCGAGCCGGGCGGCGACACGATCTGCTCGCGCGGGACCGACTACCGCTTCTTCGTCCGCGGCGGCGACCCGAGCCGCGTGATCATCGACTTCCAGGGCGGCGGCGCGTGCTGGGACGCGTCGAACTGCTCGGCGGCCGGCTCGCTCTTCAACGACTCGGTCGGCACCGTCGACCAGTTCGTCGGCCTGATCGACGGGGGCACCCTCGGCGGGATCTTCGATCCTGAAGCGGAGCTCGCCGAGTGGACGATCGTCCACATCCCCTACTGCACCGGCGACGTCCACTGGGGCAACGCGCGCACGGAGTACGGCCCGGACCTCGCGATCGAGCACCGCGGCTACGTCAACGCGAGCGCCGCGCTCGCGTGGGTCTACGAGCGGTACCCGGAGCCCTCGCGGGTGTTCGTGAGCGGGTGCAGCGCCGGCGCCTACGGCGCCGCGCTCCACTCGGCGTACATCGCGAACCACTACACGGAGGCGTCGATCTCGGTGCTCGCGGACGGAGGCTGCGGCATCGTCACCGACGACTTCCTGACGATGTCGCTCCCGAACTGGAATGCGCAACCCGCGTTGCCCCCGTTCATCCCCGCGCTCCAGCGCCCGATCGAGGAGCTCAGCCTGCCGGGCCTGTACATCGGCATCGGCCAGCACTTCCCGAACCTCCGCATCGCGCAGACCGCGACGAACTGGGACAAGGATCAGATCTTCTACTTCGTGGCGATGGGCGGCGACGCGGCGGACTGGTCGCCCCGCTTCCGCGCGAGCATCGAGGCGATCGACGCGGCGCTCCCGAACTTCGCCGCCTACATCCCGCCCGGCTCGGTGCACTGCGCGACGCCGTACCCCTACTTCCACGAGCGCACGGTGAACGACGTGGCGCTCGCCGAGTGGACCCGCCAGCTCGCCGAGGAGGACACGATGCCCGCGAGCGTCGCGTGCGAGGGCGAGGCGTGTTGCCAGGATCCGATCTGCGACGCGTGCCTCGCCGGCGACACGCGCGCGCACTGCGGCTTCTGCGACACGTGGATCCCCGGCTACGCGTCCGAGTGCCCGCTGTGAGTCAGAGGAGCGGGCTGAAGAGGCGCGCGACGCTCGAGTAGAGACGCCGCGCGAGCGGCTCCTTCTCGAGCGCGTCGAGGGTGAGCGCCCTGGAGCGCGCGAGGTCGTCGGCGAAGCGCGCCGCGAGCTCGTCCGCGATGCCCGCGTCGTGGATCGCGATCACGACCTCGAAGTTGAGGCGGAAGCTCCGGTTGTCGGTGTTCGCGGTGCCGATCACCGCGAGCTCGTCGGCGACCAAGGTCTTGGCGTGGAGCACCGGCGGGTCGGGGTGCTCGTAGATCTTCACGCCCGCCTCGAGGAGCTCGTCGTAGTAGGTGCGCGCGGCCGCCGCGACGAACGGCGCGTCGCCGCCCTCGGGGACGAGCACCGTCACCTCGACTCCGCCGAGCGCGGCCGAGGTCAGCGCCGAGAGCGTCGTCTCGTCCGGGACGAAGTACGGGGTCGTGAGCTGGACACGCTTCGTCGCACCGGCGATGGACGTGAAGAAGAGCTTGTGGATCGCGTCGAGGTTCTCGTCGGGCCCCGACGACACGACCTGCACGAGGTGCGGCCCGTCCTCGAGCTCTTCCTCGGGCGGGAGGTAGGGATCGAGGTCCGGCCCGCCGCCGCCCGCGTAGTGCCAGTCCTCGAGGAACACGAACTGCAGGCCCTTCACCGCGGAGCCGCGGAGCTCCGCGTGCGTGTCGCGCCACGCCGCGTCGCCCGAGTGCTCGCTCGTGTGCACGTCGCTGACGTTCATCCCGCCGGTGAAGCCGACCTTGCCGTCGATGATCGCGATCTTCCGGTGCGTCCGGAAGTTCACCATGCGCGGCCGCCACTTCAGGAGCGTCAGCTCGTTGAAGCGCCGCAGCCGCCCGCCCGCCTGGCGCAGCGGCAGCCAGAACCGATCGACCGCCTTGCTCGAGCCGAACCCGTCGAGGAGCACGCGCACCTCGACCCCCGCCTTCGCGCGCTCGACGAGCCGATCGCGGAGCCGCGTGCCGATGCGGTCCGGCTCCCAGATGTAGTACTCGAGGTGGATGTGCTGGGTCGCGCCGGCGATCGCCGCCTCGAGCGCGTCGTACTTGGCCTTGCCGTCGTAGAAGACCCGCAGCTGCGCGCGGCGCGGCTTGCCCGTGCGCCCGCCCGCGCGCTCGAGGAGCCTGCAGAGCTGCGTCGCCGCGGGCCCGAGGTCGGCGGTCTCGTCGAGCCGCGTCGTGCGCCCGACCGCCGCGAGCGCGCGCGCGCGGCGCTTCTTGCGCCGCTCGTAGCGCCGCGGCCCGATCACCAGGTAGAGCGCGAGCCCGATCAGCGGGAAGAACGCGAGCGCGAAGATCCACGCCATCGTCGCCGGCGCTGAGCGGCGCTGCAGGACGACGTAGACCGCGACGAACACCACCCACGCGATCTCGAGGGGGGGGAGGCTCGCGGCGATCAGCCACCAGAGATCGGGCACGTCCGCATGATGTCACGGGCGGACCGCGGGCATGGGGTCAGTACCCACAGCCCCACGACGAGCGCGCGGCCGGGCGGCCAACGTAGTCGACGAAATACGGGGCGCCGTGTCGGTTCATGCCGCCACCGCTCGGAATGAGGAGGACGTCCTCGACGATCTGGCGCGCGGCCAGATAGCCGAGCCAGGCACGGCCACCGACCCAGACGCGAGCGCGGTCGTCGGGACCGTCGTCAAGACCCACGGGCACTTCGCTTCGCTGACGGTCCGCCGCCACGTCCGCCAGGATGTGCCGCTCCCAGCCGGGATTGCTGAACGTCAGGTAGGGGCGGCCACGGCGATCGAGCCTCCGAGTCGGAAGTGAGGCCTCCGTGTAGGTGTGCGCTAGCCCGACGATGTGGCCGACTTCGTGGGCGAGCACAACGGATCGGTCGGTGCCCATCCGATCCTGCTCGATGCCTGAATCGGTCCAGTGGATCGTCGACGCATACGTCGCGTGGGACCGCTGGAGCTCCCCCGCGGGGCCCGCACCACCCGCGAGCAACCACGCCACTCCTCGGCGGAAGTGATGATGGGACTCGAGGGCGTTACGCAGACCCAATGCCGGTAGACCCTGCGATTGAGTCCAGATGGCGTCCTCTCCGCTCGGAGGACGATCCGCAGGCGTCGATCGGCGAGCCCAGCCTGAACCGCAGTTCATGCCGCCGACCGTAAAGGTGAACCGACTCTCGCTGGCGATTCCACCACTCGAGCTGCGCTTGGAGGATGGACCAGAGCCCTTCGTGCGGCTCGACCTCGACGACGAGGAGAGTCGCTTCCCCCTGAACCGCGATGGGATCGCGACCTTCGTCAATCGTCCAGTGCATGCTCACGTGCCACCCTCCTTCTACGCCACGCGCCGAAGACCAGTGCGCCCCCGGCGACGCCGAGGCCGAGCACCGAACCGCACGGGTCGATCGTGGGCCCGAGGGGAGTATCGGCCTTGCGGAGCGGCGGTTGCGTGGACGCGCACGGACCGAGGCGCGGATCGGGTGTCGCGCGCTCGAGGAGGTCGAGCAGGCGATCGAGGGCAAGCGCCGTCGAGGCCGAGCCCTCGACGGTCCGACGCTCGTACAGGTCGCAGGCGTCGAGGAGGACGAGGCGCAGCCGACGCGCTCGGCGATCGACACGCGCGCGGACCATGCGACCCTCGAACGCGAGCTTGTCGGGCGCGTCCACTCGCTCGACGGTCCGGCTCCGGTACGTGAACAACGAGAGCTCGCGCGCCCCGAGCGGGGAAGCCTCGGTGATCCACGAGAAGCCCTCGAGGGGACCGCGGATCGCGGAGAACAGGGCGTCCCGGGGCCGCGCGGAAGACCGAGACGCCGTTCGAGACGCTCGCCGGGGCGCCCCCGATGGGTCGCGCCGACGAGACGATCGCGGCGTGGCGCGCCGGGTCGAGAAGGGTGATCAGCAGCAGCCGGCCGTCACGGTGCGTGGCCGCCGCGAACGAGAGGTCCGGCTCCGCACACTCGATGAAGGCGAGCGTCGGCAGCTCCTCGGAGCGCTCTTCGGACCGCACGCGGCAGCCCGCTGCGGGGAGCGCACGGCCCGCCGAGGGCGACGGATCGAAGTCGAGGAGCCAGCCCGCGTTCGCGTCGTCGATCGGTCCGGTCGAGGGGGTCTCCGCGAGCGCGAGGCCCGCGTCCTCGCCCGCGGCGCCGACGAGCTCGAAGTCCGACCACCCGGAGCTCGGCACGAACCGATGGCCCGCCGGCAGCTCGAAGCTCCACCGGCCCCCGACCTCGACGCGCTCGGCCGTCGCGCGCGCGGGGACGCCCGCGAGCACGGCGATCAGCCCGACGACCGTGCGAGCACGCATCACGCCGGGAGCGTAGGTGCGGGCGGAGCGCTCGTCAGCCCTCGCGCGGGCGGAGCCAGGCCGCCGCAGGAGCACGACCTTGTCCCACGGCGCGACCCGACCGGACTTCTCCAGGCCGCCGCCTTCGCGCTGGCGGCGCAGGCAGTCCTCGAGCGCGGCCTGATCGATCGTGCCGTCGGGGCATCGCGTCACGCCGGGAGCGTAGGTGCGGGCGGAGCGCTCGTCAGCCCTCGCGTGGACCGACCCACGCGACGGGCCGCCGCAGGAGCAAGACCTTGTCCCCTGGCGCGACGCGACCGGACTTCTCGACGCCGCCGCCCTCGCGCTGGCGGCGCAGGCAGTCCTCGAGCGCGGCCTGATCGATCGTGCCGTCGGGGCGCCGCGCCTGCTCGTAGCAGCTCGGCCGCCGCACGCCGCGGACCGTCGGCCGAGGCGCGGGCGCGTCGCCGCGCGATCCCTCGGCGCCGCCGTAGGGATCTGGCTCGGGCGTGGCCGCCGCCGTGTCGGGGGCGCGCTCGAACGCGCGATCTTCGAGCTCCATCGGCGCACCCGCGAGCCCCGCGCTGCCGGCGCCGCGACCGTAGCCGCCGCCGCCGCTCCCGCCAACGGGGTAGTCGAAGGGCTCCATCATCATCGGCGAGGACGCCCGCGCCCGCCGCATCGCCCGCGGCGCCTCCGGCGGCGGCGCGGTGACCCCGGCCGGGAGCTCCGAGGGCTGCTGCACCGTCTGCGCCTCGCCCTCGACGCGATAGCCCTCGTCGATCGCGAGGAACGCCGTCCACTGCGTGAGCAGGTGGTGCGTGAGGCCGAGCTGCGTCACCTCCTCTTGCAATGCTTCATTCGGCTGGAGCGCCATCGCGGTCATGAGATCGCGGATCCGGGTGCGCGCCCACACGCTCTCGAGCTCGGGCCGCACCGCGCCCTCGGAGGGCAACGTGACTTGCATCTGCTGCTCGAACGGACGGCCCGCGATCCGGCCGCGGATCGTGACCTCGCCGCGGCCGCCGCGCGCGTAGCGCGCGTGCACGACGAGCGGCCGGTCCGCGTAGAGGTCGGGCACGCGGCGCGGGTACGCGTCGGCGACCTCGAGCCCGCCCCAGTCGATCTGGATGTCCGTGAGGAAGGGCCGCGCGATGCGCTCGTGGAACGCGTCCGCCGCGTCGTCGGGGGACTCGTTCAGGGTGACGACCTGCACGTCGCCCCGGCCGATCTCGGTGAGCCGCGTGAGGAGGTAGCGGTTCACCGCGGAGCCCACGCCGAACGCGAAGAGGCGCGAGTGGCCGAGCCGCTGGTCCACCTCGCGGAAGATCTCGGTCTCGTTCCCGATGAACCCGTCGGTCATCAAGAGGACCACGCGCATCCGGCCGGGCTCGCCCGCCGGATCGAGCGCGGCGCGGAGGCCCCGCACCATCTCGGTCGCGCCGAGCGCCTGCATGTCCGTGACGAAGCGGCGCCCGCGCGCGAGGTTCTCCTCGGTCGCGGGGAGCGCGCTCTCACTCAGGGCGCTCGTCGTGTCGCTGAAGCTCAGCACGCGGAACGTGTCCGTCGGCCGCAGCCCCGCGAGCGCGCGGAGCATCGCGGCGCGCGCGAGCTCGATCGGCCGGCCGTGCATCGAGCTCGAGGTGTCGACCACGAAGACGAGCTCGCGCGGCATCACCTCGGCGTCGGCCACCTCCATCCGCGGGTGCAGCGCCAGCGAGAAGTGCCCGCGCGCCTCGCCGACCGGCGGGCTCCCGAGCACCGAGACCGCGGGCGCCTCGCCCGCGACCTGGAAGCGCACGTCGAGGTCGCGATCCGGCCGCGCGCCCTCGCGCAGCGCGACGCGCACGTGCGCCCCCTCGCGCTCGACGTCGATCGCGTGGGTCGGCGACTCGACCTCCGCAACGTCCATCCCGAGGTCCGCGTCGATCGAGACCTCGACGCGGTCGGGACGCTGTCCGCCGGGCGACAAGACGACTTGACGTGGTGCGGACTCGCCGGTGCCGCCGGGCTCGCCGTCGCCGCCGTCGTAGCGGGGCCCCGCGACCATCGGGTACACGAACCGGTAGCTCCCCGCCTCGTAGGGGAGCGCCTGCGTGTAGCTCAGCGTCACGCGGATCTCGTCGCCGGGCCGGATGTTCGCCACCGACTGCCGGAAGAGGTTCGGGCGCTCCTGCTCGAGGAGGCTCGCGAGGACGCCGCGGTCGCGGGCCTCGGCGTACTCCTGCCGCGCCTCGTGCCGCCGGCGGATCTGGGCGCGCACCACGCGGTTCCCCGCGCGCAGCTCCATCGCGTCCACCGCCGCGTCGTCCGGGAGCGGGAAGAGGTACACCGCCTCGACCGGGCGCTCGTACGGGTTGTGGAACGTCTGCTCCACGTTCACCCGCGCGACGAAGCCGCTCACGTTCGCGGTCACGCGCGTGCCGCGGAGCGGGAAGCCCGCGATCTCGCCGTCGCGGACCTGACCGCCGAGCGCGAGCGTGCCCTCGGACGGGCGCTCGTCGAGCTCGGGCGGCGGCTCGGTCGCCATGACGCGGCCGTTGTGCTGCGCGTTGCCGCCCCACATGTGCCAGCCGTCGAAGCTCACGTCGGAGACCTCGAGGCCGACCACGCCGCCGCGCGTCGTCGACGCGTAGACCCAGCCGTGACCGATCGTCGGCTGCGAGGCGATCGGCTCGCCGACGTCGTAGGCCCACGCGGTCATCCCGGTGTCGATGTCGAGGCCGAAGAGCACGCCGTCGCGCGTGCCGAACACGAGCTGCGAGCCGGCGATCGCGGGCGGGCTCGCCGGGCGCGCGCGCGCGTCGTCGGTGTAGCGGCGGCGCCACAGCAGCTCGCGCGTGTCGGCGTCGCGGCAGTGCACCTCGTTGCCGATCGTCTGGTACATGCGCCCGTCGATCACCGTCGCGCGCGAGCCCTCGTAGGCCCAGCCCTGCTGGACGCCCGGATCCGGGCGGCCCGCGACGTACTGCGCGTCGACCGCGTCGAGCTCGTGCTCGGTGCCGCCGCCGTCGCGCGCGAGGATCACCGCCTTCTCGCGCACGCCGCCGCCCTCGCGCACGCGCACCGTGACGTGCACCTCGTCGCCCTCGATCCACGGCGCGCTCGTCGCGTGGATGCGCCGGCGCCAGTTCACGCGGCCGGTGCGCTGGTTCATCCGGTACACGGTCCCGCTCATCGTCGTGAAGAAGACGTCGTCGCCGTCGAGGATCGCGGCGTTCATCACGTCGCCGTCGATCGGCCGCGTCCAGCGCGGGTTGCCGTTCGAGAGGTTCATCGCGGTGAACGCGTACCGGCGGCCCTCGCCGACCCCCCAGCCGGTGGTGCCCGCGGGCAGGCCCCCGGGGGACTGCCCGTCGATGAGGTGGCCGCTGAACACGAGCCCGTTCGCCGCCGCGGGCTGGCTCATCAGCGGATCGCCGAGCCAGCGGCTCCAGCGCTGCCGGCCCGTGTCCGCGTCGACGGCGAAGAGCGTGCAGCTCTCCGTGTTGAAGAGGATCTTGTCGTCCTCGAGGATCGCCGCGCTCGGGCCGCCGTCCGGCGCGGACGCGGTCCACTCCCGCTCGCCGGTCCGCGCGTGGTACGCGAAGACCTGGTGCGAGCCGAAGCCGCCGCCGACGAACACCTTGCCCTCGCCATAGATCGGAGTGAGCAAGGCTTGTTGTCCACTCGGGGTGCGCGCGAACCAGCCGCGGTGGAATCCGTCGAACACGAAGCGCTCGGTCTGCCCGCCGCGCGTCGGCGGGATGGAGAGCCGGCGCGGGGCCATGCGGCTCGCGAGCGGCACGAGATCCGCGGGCACCTCCGGCTCGGGCGGGGCCTCGGCCGCGCCCGCGAGGTCGGCGACCGCGGGCGGCGGCGCGATCTCGTCGCCGGTCGTGGTGCGCGCCTCGGACGGCCCGCTCGGGGGAGCTTCGGTTTGGGGAGCGTTCGACCCGCCGCCGCAGCCCGCGGCGCACAACAGGACGGCAAAGACGCGCTTGTTCATCGTCCCTCCGGCGGCTGTGACCGAGCCCGTCGGAGGGACCTTGGTGGGCCGGCTACTCCTCGACGACGAGCGGCGCGCGGTGCTGCGCGAACCACTGGATCACGTGGCGATCGTGGTCGGAGAGCCTCGTGAAGACGATCCCCATGCCCGGGGTCACGTCCCACGCGGCCTCGCGCACCCACTTCACCTCGCCCTCGGTCACCACGTGGTGGCCGCCCGGCATGACGAAGGACACCGTGGTCTTGGTGCCGACGGGCAGCGGCTTGTAGGTCGCGACGAAGATGCCGCCCTCGGACACGTCTCCCGAGAAGCCGGCGTAGAAGTTGTTCTCGCTGTGGACGCCGATGTCGACCTCGAGCTCCACGCGCGGGAGGCGCCGGCGCTCGTCGGGAGAGAGCGTGATCTTGCGCTTGCTCGGGAGGAGCAGGATCGGATCGGCCGGCGAGATCGCCACGGGCGGCCCGCTCGCGCGGTTGAGCTCGCGGCTGATCGGGTAGAGCAACGTCAGCGCGTGCGCGAACGTCGCGCTCGTGCCGTCGGCGTAGGTGAGCTCCTGGAGCTCGGCGCACGCCGCGGTGAGCGAGCGCGTCACGAGATCGAGCCCGCCGACCTCCGTCGCGTAGAGGTGGCTCACCACGTGCGCGCACCGCTCCTGGAGCGCGTCGTTCACCTCGCCCATCGCCACGGCGAGGAGGCTCCGCGCGGCGCGCGCCGCGTGGACGCCCGCCTCCTCGAGCTCGCGCTCTCGATCCTCGGGGTGCTCCACCGCGGCCATTCTACCCGGTCCCAGGACTTGCGGCGCTCGCTCGGCGCCGAGTAGAAGGGCGGACCGGCATGGCAGGCCACACCGCACCGCCCGAGCCCATCGAGGGCGCCGATCCGCAGCTCTACAACGCGGACCTCGCGCCGACCCCGGCGGCCGCCAAGACGTGGAATTGGGTGAGCATCGCCGCGCTGTGGGTGGGGATGGTCGTCTGCGTGCCGACCTACATGCTCAGCGCGGGGATGGTCGAGCAGGGGATGAGCTGGTGGCAGGCGACCCTCACCGTCCTGCTCGGCAACGTGATCGTGCTCGTCCCGATGATGCTCGTCGGGCACGCGGGCACCAAGCACGGGATCCCGTTCCCGGTGCTCCTGCGCTCGAGCTTCGGGACGAACGGCGCGAACGTGCCCGCGCTCCTGCGCGGCCTCGTCGCGTGCGGGTGGTTCGGGATCCAGACCTGGGTGGGCGGCCAGGCGATCTACACGATGCTCAACGCGGTGACCGACGACGCGCTCGTCGGCACTGCGCTCCCCGTGCTCGGGATCGATCCGGCGCAGACGCTGTGCTTCCTCGGCTTCTGGGGCCTGCACGTCTTCTTCATCGCGTACGGGACCGAGTCGATCCGCTGGCTCGAGACGCTCGCCGCGCCGTTCCTGATCGTCATGGGGATCGCCCTCCTCGTCTGGGCCTACGTGAAGGCGGGCGGCTTCGGCGCGATGCTCTCGACGCCCTCGCAGTTCGGGCCGGGCCAGCCGCACGAGGGGGAGTTCTTCAGCGTGTTCTTCCCGAACCTCACGGCGCAGGTCGGGTTCTGGGCGACGCTCTCGCTCAACATCCCGGACTTCACGCGCTTCTGCCGCACGCAGCGCGACCAGGTGCTCGGCCAGGCGCTCGGCCTGCCGCCCACGATGGCGCTGTTCGCGTTCATCGGCGTCGCGGTGACGAGCGCGACGGTCGTGATCTACGGCGAGGCGATCTGGGATCCGGTGGTGCTCCTCGGGCGGATGGGCGGCTGGGCCGTCGCGCTCGCGCTCTTCGCGCTGATCGTCGCGACGCTCACCACCAACCTCGCGGCCAACGTGGTCGCGCCGGCGAACGGCTTCACGAACCTCGCGCCCAAGCGGATCTCCTTCAAGATGGGCGGCTACCTCACGGCCAGCCTCGGGCTCGTGATGTTCCCCTGGAAGATCCTCGAGAGCACCGAGGGCTACGTGTTCACGTGGCTCGTCGGGTACTCGGCGCTGCTCGGGCCGATCGCGGGGATCCTCGTCGGGGACTACTTCCTCGTGCGACGGACCGTGCTCGACGTGCCGGATCTGTTCCGCGCGCGCGGGCGCTATCGCTTCGAGGGCGGGTGGAACTGGCGCGCGCTCGTGGCGCTCGCGCTCGGCGTGGCGCCGAACGTGCCCGGCTTCCTCGCGCAAGCCGGGCTGTTCGAGAGCGCGGGCGCGCTCTTCGGCACGATCTACACGTACGCGTGGTTCGTCGGCTTCCTCGTGAGCACCGTCGTGTACGTCGCGCTCATGCGCCTCGCCCCGCCCGCCGGGCATTGACCGCGCGACCGCGGCGCCTACCTCGGCGAGAGGAGGGCTGCGCGTGGACGGCGAAGACGAGATCGGCCCGTGGGCCGCGAGCGTGGCCGAGTTGGCCGGCATCCAGTCGAACGCGCACGCGCGCGCGGCGCTCCTCTCGGTCCTCGACGGGCTCGGCGCGATGGTCCCGCACGCGCGGCGCGCCGCGGTGATCGCGGAGCTCCCGCTGCGCCTCGCGGAGGCGCTCGCGCGCCGCGACTACGACCGCGCGCTCGGGCGGCCGTGGCTCCTCGACGTGGTCGCCCAGCAAGAGCACGTGCGCACCGGATCGGCGATCGAGCACGTGCAATCCGTCTTGTCGGTCCTGCGCGACCGCGTCGACCCCGATCACTTCCGCGTCTTCGTCGCGGAGCTGCCGCCCGCGGTCGCCGCGCTCGTTCCGCCGCAGCGCACGAGCACGACGCCTCCCCCACCGGGGCGCCCGGCGCACGGCCACGCGCACCACCTCGCGGACGGCCGGCCCGGGTTCGCGCACGCGATCGCCGAGTCGGCGCCGCCGACGCGCGCGCAGTCGCACTCGGTCGCGGCGAGCGACGCGCCGCACGCGGACACCAAGCTCAGCGGCGCCCCCGGCCTGACGCAGCAGCGCGAGCACACCTCGCTCGCCGAGGCGCACCCGGGCCCGGCGCGCACGCTCGCGGAGCCCGAGGAGTAGCGAGCCTCAGCTCTGCTGCAAGAGGGCCTGCGCGACGTACGCGGTGCACCCGTCGAGCGAGTCGATCTGCGCGTACTCGGTCTCGGGGACCGCGACGCCGAGCTCTTCGTGGATGACCCGCACGAGCGCGAGGAAGTCCATCGAGTCGAGGTCGAGCTCGTCGCGCAGGCTCGCGCGCGGGTCGAGTCCGTCGAGCTCGGCGTTCGGGGCGATGTCCTCGATGGCGGCGCGCAGGAAGGCGCGGATCTGCTCCTCGGTCATGGACCTCAGTGCTGCATCTTGGCGCGCAGCTTCTCGAACGCCGCGCGGAGGTGCGTGAAGCTCTCCTCGAGCTCGTGCGCGGGCTCTTCACCGATCTCTCTCGCGCGCGTCTCGAACTTCACGAGCCGCGACTCGAGGTCGCGGTAGGCGTCCTTCGCGTCCATCCCCGCGAGGTGGAGCTGCACGCGGATCTCGTCGCGCGAGCGCTGGAGCTCCTCCACCATCTCGCGGCCCTTGGCCTCGATTCGTTCCGTCCTCTTGCTCATGGCGCAGAGGTACACCCCGGTCGGGGGCGTGCCACGGTAGGATGCGCGCGTGCCGGAGGGGGGCATCCACTGGCGAATCGACGGGGACCGACTCCTCGTGCGCTGCGAGGGCGAGTATCCGAGCGAGGCCCTCGTGGACGCGTGGGTCGCGGCGCTCGAGGACCCGCGCGGGCCCGCGGTGTGCACCCTCCTCGTCGACGTGCGGCGCTCGGCCGCGCTGATCCGGCGGCCGATCGGGGAGCTGCGGCGGGTCGCGGGGTACTTCGCGTTCGAGCTCGCGCGCCGCGACGTCACGTGCGCGCTTCTCGTCGAGGGCGCAGTCCGCTACGGTCTCATGCGAATGGTGGCGTCGTGGATCCCGGGGGGGGTCCGCGTGCGGGTCTTCCGCGACGAGGGGCAGGCGCTCGGGTGGCTGAGCACGACGAAGAGGGACGGGGGAGCCGACTAGCGCAAGATAACTTGCAGCTACGGCAGCGCGTGGCGGAGCTCGAGCGCCAGCTCAAGCGCGTCGACGACGCCGAGGGCGGCTTCGACGGCGCGATGGCGGAGCGGCTCGCCCTCTTCCAGGAGGCGGAGCGGATCGCCCACGTGGGCACGTGGATGTGGAACGTGGTCACCGACGAGGTCCGGTGGTCCGACGAGCTCTATCGGATCCTCGGCTACGAGGTGGAGCGCGACGCCCCGAGCACCGACGCGTTCTTCGCGCGCATCCACCCCGAGGACCGTGAGCGCGTGGCCGCGGCGACCTCCGCGGCCATCGCGTCCGGGATCGCCGAGCGCATCGATCACCGCGTGCTCCGCCCCGACGGATCGGTGCGCTGCGTGAGCATGGACGCGGCGCTGCTGTTCGACCACGCGGGCGCGCTGGTCCGCGCAGTGGGCACGATCCACGACCTGACCGAGGAGCGGGCCGCGGTCGCGGCGCTCCGCGCGCGCGAGCAGACCCTGGACGAGATCGCCCGCGCGGTCGGCGTCGGCTGGTTCCGCTACGACGTGCGCGGCGGCCAGCTCACGGGCTCGCTGCACCGCGTGCTCGGGGTCTCCGAGGGCGCGCTGCTCGAGCTCGGCCAGCTCGCGGACCGCATCCTCGCCGCGGATCGGGAGCGGGCGGAGGCGCGGTGGACCGAGGTCCTCGCCGGCGCCGAGGCCGTCCCGTTCCAGCTCTGCATGCTCTCCGAGGCGCAACGACTCGTGCACGTCTACGTGGTCCCGATCGTGGAGCGCGACGAGCGCGGCCCGACCTTCGTGCGCGGCGTGGCGGTCGACGTGACGCAGCGCGCCGAGCTCGAGGCGCGCCTGCGGCAGAGCGAGAAGATGGACGTGCTCGGCCAGGTCGCGGCGGGGGTCGCGCACGACTTCAACAACCTCCTCACCGTGATCCTCTGCAACGTGGAGCGTCTCGCGCTGACCCGACATGACGAGGCGGTCGACTACATCGCGAGCGCCGCCCAGTCGGCGGCGCAGCTCACGCGGCGGCTGCTCGCGTTCAGCCGGCAGGCCGTCGTCGAGCCCCGCGACGTCGACGTGACCGAGGCCATCGCGGAGTGCCTCGCGATCGTCGGGCGCGCGTTCGAGGATCACATCCGGATCGTGCACCCGGCGTCGTCCGAGCGCGTCGAGGTGCGGGTCGACCCGAGCCTCCTGCAACAGATCTTGCTCAACCTCACGCTCAACGCGCGCGACGCGATGCGGGAGCGCGGCGGTACGCTGACGGTGTCGTCCCGGCGGGTCTCCGTCGACCTCGAGCGCGCGCGCGCGCACGACGCGAGGCCCGGCTCGTACGTGGAGATCGCCGTGACCGACACCGGGATCGGGATGAGCGAGGCGCTCGTCGCGCGGATCTTCGAGCCGTTCTTCACGACGAAGGACCCCGGCCAGGGCACGGGGCTCGGGCTGGCCACGGTGTTCGGCGCGGTGCGCCAGAGCGACGGCTTCATCGAGGTCACCTCCGCGCTCGGCCAGGGCAGCGAGTTCCGCGTGCTCCTCCCGTGCACCGCGCAGCGGGCGCTGGCGGTGGAGCGCGGCGCGCCGCGCGTCCGGACCTCGCCGCGCCGCATCCTGCTGGTCGAGGACGAGCCGATGGTCGCGACCTCACTGGCGCGGATGCTCCGCCGCCACGGCCACGAGGTCACCGCGTGCACGACGCCCTCGAGCGGGATCGCCGCGTGGCGCGCCGCGGGCGGGTTCGAGCTCCTGATCACCGACTACCTGATGCCGGAGATGACGGGCCTCCAGCTCACCGAGCGGCTCCGCATCGAGGATCCCGAGCTCCCGGTGCTCATCCTCTCGGGCTGGGGCTACGAGAGCGAGCCGGTGGCCGCGATGCGCCGCGCGCAGGCGCTCCCCAAGCCGTTCACCGGCGACGAGCTCCTGCACGCGATCTCGCGCGCGGTAGGGTCCTGATCGATCAGGGCGCCTGCACCGCGACGCGGCGGCGGAGCTCCTCGACCCGTCCCGCGTCGCTCGTCGTGAGGAGCAGCTCGCGCCCGTCGACCACCACGCGCGCGCCCGGCACGTAGAGCGCGCACTCGGAGATCCCCTCGGTGCCGTGCGCCGCCGCGAACGCGATGTGGCAGCGGACGTGGTCGACGACCGAGGCGAAGTCGACGCCCTCGGCGAACCGCAGGCGCACCCCGCCCTCGATCGGCTCCACCGCCTCGAGACCGAGCAAGAGCGGGCACGACGCGCGGCTGTCCGCCGGGAAGCGCGCGCACTCCGCGTCCTCGAAGGCGCGCAGCACCTCCGCGCGCTCGCGGTGCGCGTGCCCGTGCTGGCGGTGCAGCTCGGCCTCGACGAGGTGCGAGGCGGTCGGGTTGTAGACGTCGTGGCCGTGGTAGCGCGGGTCGGGGGGCTCGCCCCCCGAGGTCGTGCGCGCGTCGGGGTCGTACTGCGCGTCGTGCGCGCGCGCGGCCGCCTCCTCCCGCGAGGCCTCGGCCTCGTGCTCGGCCGCGGTGAGCGGCTCGGCGGCGGGCTCCCGCGCGCCCCCGCAGCCGGCCAGGAGCGCGAGCGCGAGGGCCATCCGATGGGTCTTCACGCAGAGGACGTAGGCCCGCCGCGCCCCGGCGCATCTGCTATCGCGAGACGACCCCGAGCGGCGTGCCGGGCGCGGCGAACGCGACGTCGACCGAGGCGTCGGTCGCGACCCCGAGGTCCCGCACCGCCTGGGGCGAGAGGTCGATGATCCGCCCCGTGCGCGTGTTCGGGCCCCAGTCGACGGGCCGGACCACGACCGAGCGGCCCGTCGTCGGGCTGCGCACGATCAGGCGCGCGTCGCGCCAGAAGCTCGTCCCGTTCGGGGCGTAGTCCCAGCGCATGGCGACGTAGTAGTAGTCCGCGGGCCGGGCCCGCAGCGTCGAGTCGCTGGGGCTCTCCGGGCTGTTGAGGCTGCGCAGGCGCTCGCCGGTGATCGCGCCCGTCTCCGTCGAGCTGACACCGGTGTCGTTCGGGCCGCCGAAGTGGCTCACCCGGCCGCGTACCCAGCTCGCTCCGTCCACCGTCACCACGTCGCCGTACGGCTCGACGGACACGCCGAGCGCGCGGCGCAGCGTGGCGTTGGCGAGCCCCGCGCGCGGGATCTGCGAGCCGCTCGACGTCAATCCCGCGTGCAATCCTCCACCTGCAGGAGGGGGCGCGGCCGAGCCGCCGCAGCCGGTCGCGCCGGTCTCCTCGACGCACGCGCAGGCGCCGCACGCGCTCGCGCCGCCGCGCACCGCCCACGCGCCGTCGCAGCACTGGTAGCCGGCCGAGCACGCGCCGCTCGCGTAGATCCCGCCGTAGCTGTGCGTGCAGCTCGCGCCCGTCGGCGCGGGCGTCGGCGCGGGCGCCGGCGCGGGCGTCGGCGCGGTCCCGGTGCAGCCGCTGGCGCCGCTCTCCTCGACGCACGCGCAGTCGCCGCAGCCCGCCCCGCGCACGCGCCACGCGCCGTCGCAGCACTGGTAGCCGGCCGAGCACGCGCCGCTCGCGTAGGTCCCGCCGAAGCTGTGCAGGCAGCTCGCCTCGCCCGTCTCGGCGGGAGGCGGCGGCGGCTCCACGGGCGGCGGGCTCGACCCGCCCGCGGTCGTCCCGCTCCGCAGCTCGGCCATGCGCGCGAGCACGTTGATCCCAGGGCAGTCGGTGGACTGGCCCGAGTGCTCGCGGTGGCCGCGGATCGTCGCGGACGTCCGCGCGATCCCGTAGTGCTCCGCGAGGTACGCGACCAGCGCGCTCGCCGACGCGATCATCGCGTCGCTCGGCGTGGACGAGCCCCACCGGCTCTCGGGCGAGCAGTTGGCGGGCTCGAAGCACCCGACGAAGGAGATGCCGACGTTGCCGCTGTTGTGACCGCCGACGTGCGCGCCGACGAGCTCGAGCGGGCGGCCCTCGTAGATCGTCCCGTCCGCGCCGATGAGGAAGTGGTAGCCGACGTCGCACCAGCCCCGCGAGTCCATGTGATAGGCCTGGAAGCCGCGGACCCGCGCGGCCACGTCGCCCGTCGAGGGCGAGCTCGTGTGGTGGATCGCCATCCGCGTGCGCGCTCCGTCGCGGCTCGTGCACCGCGTGGCCCGGGCACCCCACGCCGCGCGCTCGACGACCCCGAGCGGCGCGAGCGCGGACAGCAGCGACTCGCGCGCCTCCCCGAGATCCGCGTCGGCCTCGGCGTCGGTGTCGACCGCGTCGGCCGGGGTGGTCGCCGACCAGCGCAGGACCGAG
>JAYRVK010001320.1:0-2562 GCA_041918555.1 Sandaracinaceae bacterium | reverse complement strand
GCCCGATAGCGCGGCGTGAGCCGCTCGAGGAGCGCGTCGTCGACGCGCAGCACGTGATCGGGCCCGAGCGCCGCGCGGTTGTGCTCGCTCACGGGGATCGCGAAGAGCCGCTTGAGCCACCGGATCGCGCCCTGGCCCGCCCCCGGGATCGCGTCGCGCGCGTGCATCACGGGCCCGTTCGCCCAGAGGACCAGATCCCCGCGCTCGATCACCGAGCGCACGGCGACGCGCGAGGCGGCGCGCTCGAGCGCCGCGATCGCCTCGCCCGCGGAGGTGCCGGGGCGCGGCAGGACGTACGGGAACATCCCCGTCGTCGGCGGCCCGTGCGCCGGCCGGTGGACGAGCGCGAGCCACGGCGTGAAGCGCGTCCTGTCGACGCCGCCGCCCGCCACCGGGAGGCAGTACCGGAAGCACGGCTGCTCGAGGACGCGCACCGTCGCCGGGTCGAGCGCCCGGAGGACCTCGGCGACGCTCGTGAACGCGGTAGGCGCGCGCGGCTCGTTCTCGATCCCGAGCAGGCCCATGCGATCGGGGACGAGATCGCGGGGGTAGCCCGCGCCGTCGACGTGCCAGCGGATCGAGGCCGCGCCGTGCGCGTGGGGCTTGTCGAGGGAGCCGGCCCGCGGAAAGACGTCTTGCACCGGACCGGCGCCCGCCTCGGCGTACACCATCGGCTCCCGCCCGAGCGCCCGCGCGATCGCGTGCAGCAGCGCGTCGGCGCGCGGGGTCGCGTGCGGCAGCGGGCGCCCGCGATCGAGGGCATCGACGGGCAGGCCGCGCAGCCGGATCAGCTCGGGCTCCGGCCCCGCGAGGGCGCGCGCCGCCTGCTCGACGAGCGGGCCGATCGGCGCGAGCGCGCCTGCGCGCTCCTCGTCGGTGGCCCCGCGCGGCGCGAGCGCGTCGAAGCTCGCCGCGAGCGCTCGCGCGGCGGCGGCCCCGACCTCCAGCGTGCGGATCCCGAGCGTCTTCGCCATCGCACCCGTTCCCGGCGCGACTCTGGCCCGGACGCCCGCGCGCCGCCAGGCATCGCCCTCGGAACCTGCTCCCGCGCGCCCGTCCGCGCGTGGAGCACCCGTGCGCGCGTCGATCATCACGGTGTCGGCCTCGAGATCCCGATGCACCGACCGGGCTCTTCACCGTGGGGCGAGCTCGCGGAGCAGCCGGCGCACCGCCGACTGGACGGGCGCGGGCAGCTCGTCGCCCTCCGCGCAGCGGCTGCACAGGGCGAGGGTGGTCTTCAGGCTCTCGCAGGCGTCACGGCAGCGCGGGCAGCGCGCCAGGTGCCCCTCCAGGCGCGCGCAGGTCTCGCGACCGACCTCGCCGGCGGCGTAGCCCGAGAGCTCGGCGGCGAGCTCGGGGCATGGCGCCATCGGCTCGCCCTCCCCGAGCACGCCCTGCAGGCGCCCGCGCAGCTCGAAGCGCGCCCGGTGCAGCGCGCTCTTGGTGGCGGCCAGGCTCTTGCCGAGGATCTCCGCCACCTCCTCGAGCGAGAGCCCCTGTACGTCCCTCAGCACCAGCACCTCGCGCTGGGGGGCCGGCATCGAGGCCATCGCGACCCGCAGCACCTCGCCGATCTCCCGGGCGTGCGCGAGCGCGTCGGGGTGCTGCTCGGCGTCGACGCGGAGCCGTGCCGCGCCCGCCCCGTCGAGCGCCTCGTACCTCGCGGGCTCGCCGACGCGGCGACGGGTGGCCTTACCGCAGAAGCTGCGCGCCACCTGGTAGAGCCACGTGGTGAGCCGGGCCTCGCCCCGGAAGCCGTCGAGGCCCCGGAAGGCGGCCAAGAGGGTCTCTTGCAGCACGTCGCGCGCGTCCTCGGGAGCTCCGCACATGCGCAGCGCGTAGCGGTAGATCTGCGGCTCGTGCCGCTCGAGCAGCGCCTCGATGGCGTCCCGATCACCGGCCTGGGCCCGCGCGAGCAGCTCCGCCTCTTCGACGTCGGACGGGCGCCGATCGGCGGGCGCGAATCCTTCTCGCATGGCGTGGCTCCTAGCAGCTGCGAGGCCGCTCGCAACGCTCGCTCTCCCCTACCCCGGCCCCGCGCGAGGTCCCCATGTGTCGACGCATCACGTGCAATTCCTGCGGCAGACCCAGCTTCGCGGGCTGCGGAGCCCACATCGAGCAGGTGCTCGGGGACGTCCCCCAGGCCGAGCGCTGTCGCTGCGCAGAGGAGGACGCGCCGACCGCCACCACAAAAGACGCGCCCCCGCGCTCGGTCGTCGATTGGCTGCTCGGGAGGTCGCGATGAGACAGCGGGTGCTGATCGTCGGCGGCGTGGCCGGCGGGGCCTCGACCGCGGCGCGCCTGCGCCGCCTCGACGCCGAGGCCGACATCGTGGTGTTCGAGCGCAGCCCCCACGTCTCGTTCGCCAACTGCGGCCTCCCGTATCACGTGGGCGACGTCATCGCCGACGAGCGCGACCTCCTCGTGGCCTCCCCGGAGCTGTTCCGGGACCGCTTCGACATCGAGGTCCACGTCGAGCACGAGGTCCTGAGCATCGATCGCAGCGCGCGCACGGTGCGCGTCCGCGACCTCGTGGCCGGGGTCGAGCGCGACGAGCCGTGG
>JAYRVK010001319.1:0-4920 GCA_041918555.1 Sandaracinaceae bacterium | reverse complement strand
CGCCGCGCTCGACGCGGGCGCCTTCGACGCGGCCGTCGCGCACGCGGCGCGCGGCATCGCGACGGGCGGCGCGGACGCTGCGCTCGAGGGCGAGCTCCGGCTGGCGGCGGCCGACGCGCACGGCTGGGCCGGCCGCTTCGCCGAGGCGTTCGCCGAGGCCTCCGCCGCGCTCGGGCTCCTCCCACCGCGCGAGGCCGGCTTCGCCGAGGCGGCGCAGCGCGCGGGCGTGGCGGCCCTCAACCTCGGCCGGGCCGGCGAGCTGCTCGCGCTCGAGGAGCGACTGCGCGGGATCGAGCCGGTCACGGCGGGTCGCGCCGCCCACCGGCTCGCCCGCGCGCGCATGTGCGCCAACCTCTTCCTCACGGACGACGCGGCGCGGGCCGACGAGGCCCTCGCCGCGCTCGAGCGCGAGCTCGGCGACCCCACCGACCTCGAGCCCGCGCTCGAGCTCGCCGTCCGGGTAGGGCGCGCGCGGCGGGCGCTGGCGCACGGCGAGCTCGGCGAGGTCGTCGAGGAGCGTGAGCGGGTCGTCGCGGCCGCCGATCGTGGCGGGGACCGGCGCCGCGGCGTCGACGAGCGTGTCAACTTGGGTTTCGTCTATCTGGTGACGGGGCTCCACGCCGAGTCGGAGCGCGTGCTCCGGGAGGCGCTCGCGGGCGCCGGCGCGCTGGGCCTCGGCGGAGCGCTCACCGCGGGGGAGCACAACCTCGGCCTGGCGCTGGCCCGGCAGGGCCGCCTCGAGGAGGCGGAGCGCGCTGAGCGCTCGGCCCTCGAGCGCTGCGCGCGGAGCGGCTCTCGGCGCCTCGCGATCTCGTGTCACGCCTACCTCGCGCTGATCCTCGCGGACGCCGGTCGCCTGGAGGAGGCGCTCGAGGAAGCGCGGGCGGCGAACGGCATGTCGGCGGAAGGGAAGCTCGGTGTGTTCGCCGCGGCCGTCGTGGCGGACGTGCTCCTGCGCCTGGGCCGCGTCGAGGAGGCCCTCGCCCGCGCCGACGTGGCGGTGGAGGGCATCCTGCGGCTGGGCCGCGTGGACGAGGGCGAGGCGCTCGCCCGCCGGTGCCAGATCGTCGCGCTGCGCGCGGTCGGGCGGACCGCCGAGGCGCGGCGCGCGCGCGAGGCCGCGCTCGCGTGGCTCGAGGCGCGCGCGGCGACGATCCATGCGGCCGATCGGCGGGCGCGCTTCCTCGCGGAGGTGCCGGAGAACGCGGCGCTGCTCGCGGAGGACCCGAGCTGAGTCAGCTCGGGGAGGGGCCCTCGATCTCGATGGCGATGGCGGAGCCGCTGGACGAGGGGAGCTGGAGGCTCTCGCCCCGCGAGAGCGCCCCGCGGACTCGCCGCCAGCTCGGGTCGGTCAGGAAGAGGGCGAAGCCGTCCTCGTGGATCCGCCCCTCGTCGGCGGTCTGCTGCGGCACGAAGAGCGCGAAGCAGCCGGAGAGGCGCGCCCCGGCGCTGCCCGGCGGCGCGATGGCGGCGGGCGCGGTCTGCCCCGGCTCCCACACCAGGCAGCCGTCCGCGTGGTCGTCGAGCGACGCGAGGAGCGCGACCGCCGCGTCCTCGGGCAGCTCCGCGAGGGCGGACGCGATGCGAGGCCCGGCGTGTCTCGCGACGCGTACCGTGACGCGATCGCCATCGAGGCGGGCCGAGACGCCGGGCTGGCCGAGGCACGGCACACGGCCGAGGATCGAGCTCGTGTCCGGTGCGCCGATCGGGCGCCGATCCAGGTCGCACCAGCACGCGGTCGGGTAGAAGCACGCGGCGCGACCGAGCCGCGCGAGGACGCGGAGCGCGCCGAACGCCTTCGCGGTCGCGAGCTCGTGGTCTACGAGGATCACCGCCGCGAGGCACCCCGGCGGGAGCTCGACGCCCGACATCGGCGCGGCCCGCTCGTAAGCGAGGCCGCGCAGCGACGGCCGGCCGAACAGCCCCGCGGGGCCGACCTCCGTGAAGCCCCCGGGCTCGACGAGGCGTCCCGCCGCCGCGAGCTCGACGATCGCCTTGAAGACGTGCAAGGGATATTGCGGGGCGCGATCGAGGCCGTCCTCGAGTGGCCGCACGAGGGTGAGCGCGATCTCGCGCTGCCCGAGCGCGCGCAGCCCCTCGCTCACGTACGTGAAGCACGGGACCGCGCCGGACGGCGGGACCAGGAGGTGCGCGAAGACACGCAGGGTGATCCCCGGCGCGACCGCGAGCTCGAGCGACGGGTGCAAGCCGTCTTGCTCAGTTCCCGATCGGCGGGACGCTCCCCGCCGCGGCCTCGAGGACGAAGCGCACCGCGTCGGCCCGGCCCTGCGTGGTCTGGGTCGACACGAAGTGCCCGTCGCTGCCGGCCATCGGCATGTACTGCCGCATGCCCACCGAGAACGGGAGCATGTTGACCGCGACGTTCCCGATCGCCGGCGCGGGGACCGGATCCCCGAGCCCCTCGACGGGCACGATCACCGGCATGAGGTGCGGCATCGCGGCCGCGCGCGCGAACGCCTGCATCGTGCGCTCGGTGGTGAACGTGTCGCCGATCCCGTAGGTCATGAACACGTGGTGGCCGACCATGTCGATCGGCTCGCGGTAGTAGTGGCGCCCGTAGTTCACCGGGTCGACGCGCTCGTAGTACATCTGGAAGAGCGCGAGCGCGGGGTGCTGATCGCCGCCGACGAGCCGGCCGCTCTCGTCGGGATCGAGGAGGGCGAGCGGCACCGCGGCCGCGATGTTCACGGGGCTCGTTTTGCTGAGGAGCGACTCGGTGAGATCGCCGCCGCCTCCCGAGATGAGCGCGGCGCGGATGCCGGGCTCGAACGGGACCACGAGCATCGCGTGGGTCGCGCCCTGGCTGTGGCCGAAGACCACGACGCGCGAGGCGTCGAAGCGGACGTCGCTCATCGTCGGCGAGCTCGCCGCGGGCAGGACGTAGCTCTCCGCCCAGTACACGAGCGAGAGGAAGTCCGCCGCGCCCTGGAGGAAGTTGTCGCGCGCCGACAGCGGGTTGAGGAAGTTGTAGACGAGCGTGTCTGGCGTGCGCGTCGAGCCGTTGGCGCGCGTGCCGTGGAGCGGCATGTCGATCGCGACGGTCACCGCGTTCGGCGCGCCCGAGCCGCCGTTCTCGGTCGCGAACTGCGCGGCGAGACCGTCGGCGAGCGGCGAGGTGAACGCGCCGCCCGTCCCGTGCCCGTAGAGCACGAGCGGGAAGCCCCCGGGCGGGACCGGCACGGCCTTCGGGATCGCCATCACCATGCAGACGTCCTCGGTGCCCTGGACGAGCGGCGTCCCCGTCGCGTCGGTCTCGATGTTCCCGCCGTCCTCCGGGTCCTCGTAGGGCGCGGTGCCGGCCTGGAAGCGCGGCAGCGCGATGCGCGCGTGCACCTCCCAGTAATCGGGGTTCGCCGCCGTGCAGACGCGGCGGTCTCCGTCGTCGCACGGGCTCGTCACGCCCGTGTCGCAGACCGTGACGTCCGACACCGCCGGCGCGCTCTCCGCGCGGATCGCGCGCCGGAGCGCGGGGATCATCGCGGTCGGATCCTGCGTGGTGAACACCGCGGCGTTGAGCACCTCGTCCGCGGTGAGCGTGGTCTCGGGAGCGGCGAGCCACGCGCGGAGCGGCGCGTACGCGGTCCAGGCGCTCGCGAGCGGCCCCGTCGCCGCGGTCTCGGAGAGCAGCGCGTCGAGATCCGCGGCGCGCGCGAAGGGCTCGGCGCCTTCGTCCGCGCTCGTGCGGATGCCCGAGGTGAGGATCGCCGCGTACGTCGTCGCCGGGCGCAGCGGCTGCCCGTGGCCGCGCCGGATGCTCAGCCAGTTGGGGCAGACGTAGCGGGTGATGCGCCCGAACGTCGTGAGCCACGAGCGCCCCACGTTCGCGCCGTACTCGGGCGAGGTCGGCGTGATGTCCACGAGCATCACGCTGTCGGCGTCGATGTCTCCCCACTCGTAGGGCTTCGAGAAGCGGAAGTAGATGACGGGGTTCGTCGCGAAGCCGTCGAGGTCCTGCTCGGCGGCGTCGATGTGGCGTCCGAGCACGTCCACGCTGAGCGCGGTCATCGGCGTCGGGTGCGCGGTGAGATCGATCCCCGTGCTGGTGCGCAGCACGTCGTTCGGGAACGGCAGGCGATAGAAGTCGCGGTCCGTGTCGTCGCCCCGCCGCACGTGGAAGTACGCGGTCGGCGGGCCCGTGTCGTCCTGGCAGGTCTCGCCCTGCCACAGCGGGAGCGCGGGCGGCAGCATCCCGTTGACGCCGCCGTCGCCGTGGAAGGTCGGCGGGTTGAGGCAGCGCTGGCCGCCCTCCGCGGCGAGGCACGCGAGGCCCGCGAAGCAGTCGGTGTCGGAGATGCAGCCGTCGCCGATGTCCCCCGTGCCGGAGTCGCGGCACCGGAACCCGAAGCCCTCGAGCGCGCAGATCAGGCCGCGCTCGCACTCCGAGGTCGAGCCGCAGTCGGTGCCGTCGGTGCCCGTGCCCGCCGGCACGCACGTCCGCCCGGGGCCGCAGTACAGGCCCTCGATGCAGTCGCCGGTCAGCGCGCACACGCCGCCCTCGATCACGTTGCCGGGCGGCTGGCAGGTGCTGGTCGCGCCGTCGCAGACGAGGCCGGCGCGGCACTGGTTGTCGGCCATGCAGAGGTCGTTGACGCCGCCGCCGCGCGGTCCCGCGTCCGTGTCCGAGCCGTTGAAGAAGTCGCACTCGCAGCCGCTCGCGAGCAGCGCCACCCCGAGTCCGAAGCCAAGCCAGCGTCCGTGCATCCGTCCCGCGCCCTTCGTGAGAGAGTCCCGCGGCCAGGATAGCGAAGCCGGAGCCCGATTTCTTGACGTGCGCCGCGCCGTCGTGTCTTTGGGGGTATGCGGCTCACCTACATTGTGTGTGTCAGTGTGGCCCTCGGGGCCGGCGCCGCGTCGCGCGCGCACGCGGATCCGTCGGAGGGTCCGCGCGCCGAGCCGGTG
>JAYRVK010001318.1:0-15269 GCA_041918555.1 Sandaracinaceae bacterium | reverse complement strand
GCCCCCCCGGTGGGTTGCGGGGGGGCGCGCCACGCCGGGAATTGGCGGGGCGGCGATCCGCGGCCGTCTCCGGCCTCAGAAGGCGACGGTCCCCGTCACCGGGACGAGCTGCGAGGTGCGGCTGACCCGGACCCGCGCGACCGAGGCGCGCCCGCCGTCGAGGGTGAAGGGCACGGTCTGCGTCTGACCGAGCACGCGGATCCGCAGCCGGCCGCGGACGGTCCGCGTGTCCGTCGGATCGGTCCGCGAGATCTCGATCTCGTAGGTGCCGGCCCCCGTCCACCGCAGGCCGAGCCGCTCGTGGCTCGCGTCGTCGGCGTCCTCGCCCACGACGGTGGTGCGGCCGCCCATCCAGCTCAGGCGCGTGCCCGTGCTCGTGAGGATCGAGAGATCGAGGTCGCTGCCCCCGTCCCAGTCGGCCTCCACGGTGAAGTCGCCGCGGAACGCGCGGTCGCGTGGCTCCTCGGCGGCGAGGCGCTCGGCGCGCGTGCGCACGCCGGCCTCGCGCACCGAGTACAGGATGCGGCTCGCCGCCTCCCCGCGTCCGAGCGCGCGCTCGCAGCGCATCGCGTCGGCCACCGCCGCCGGATCGTCGTCGGCGATCTCGGCGAGCGCGATGCGGTGCGCGCACGCCCGCTCGGGCCGACCCGCGCGGTCGAAGGCGGCCGCGAGGCGGCGGTGGAGCGTGTCGCTGTCGGGCGTGAGATCGACGGTCCCGGTCAGCAGGCGGAGCGCCTCGTCGCGGCGACCGAGCCGGCCGATGAGATCGGCCTTCGCGGTCAGCGCCTCGGCGTCCTCGCGATCGCGCGCGACCCACGCCTCGGCGACCTCCACCGCGCGCTCGAGCCGTCCCGCCTCCGCGAGGTAGCGCACCGCGTCGCGATGCCGATCGCGGCTGTCCGGGCTCGCCGCGAGCGCGGCCTCCGCGTCGTCCGCGCGGCGGCGCGCCGCCTCGCTCGGGCCGCCGTGCGAGAGCACCTCGCCGGTGCGCACCCACACGCGCTGCATCCAGCGGCCGGGACGGCGCGTGGGCATCGGCGTCATGGGCTCCGCCATCGGCGGCGCCTCCTGCGCGACGACGGCCTGGTTCTCGGCGTCGCGGCGGCGATTCTCGCGCCGCGCCAGCACCTCGCTGCTCGCGCGATCGTCGTCGGGCGCGCTCGCCTGCATGGGTTCCGCCGGCGCGATCGCCTGGGGCCGAGCCATGCCTCCGCGCGCGCTCGTGGCGGTGCCGACGCCCATGCCGCTGGCGCCGCCGCCCCCGCCGGGGCCGCCGTAGCCACCGGAGCGCAGGCCCATGGTGCCGATCGAGTCGCCCCCCGCGAGCCCCCCGCCTTCGTCGGCCGCGTCCGCGAAGCTGCCGCCGACGCTCTCACCCGCGGTGCCCGCGACGACGTCCTCGTCGCCCGTCCACTGCGCGGCCGGCGCGTCGTTGCGGTCGACCCGGAACGCGCGGAACATCGCCTCGCTCTCGAGCACGAGGAGCGAGGTGTGCCGGCTGAGGACCCCGAAGGCCTTCGACGTCGCGATGATGCGCGCGCGATCCTCGCCCCGACCCGAGAGCTGCATCTCCTCGATGCGGCCCGCGGCCCAGAGCCTGGGCACGAAGCGGTTCCCCGCGCTGTCGGTCGGCCGGAGCTCGACGGGGTAGCGCCGCTCGAACGGCCGGCCGCCGACCGTACCGCGCAAGACGACTTCCCCGTCGACGGCGTCGCGATCCATGCGGCCGACCACGATGAGCTCCTGACCGGCGCGCACCGTCGGCAGCTCCGCGGGCGCGATCTCCGAGACCCCGGCGGGCAGCTCGACGCGCGGCGCCTCGAGGGAAGCCCCGTAGGTCGTCTCGAGCACCGCGAGCGCGGCCACGCTGATGCGCTGGCCGGGGACGTACGGCACGTAGTGGCCGCCCGCCGCGCGCGCGACCGCCGACAGGGCCATCGTGTCGGCGTCGCCGCCGACGCCGATGGTGGTGATCGCGACGTGCTCGGCGCCCGCGATCGCGCGCGCCTCGGCGGCGAGCGAGGCGGGGCGGCGGTAGCCGGCGCTCGAGGTGCCGTCGCCGACGTAGAGCACGTGCAGCTCGCGATCCTCGCGCCGCTCGGCCGCCACGGTCGCCGCCGCCTCGCGCAGGACCGCGCTCAGATCCGAGGCCCCCGCCGGCTCGATCCCGTCGAGCCAGGTCGCCGCCGCGTCGGCCGCGCCCGCGGTCGCCGGCTGGATCCCGCCCGGCATCGTCTGGCACTGGTAGTCGCACGCGAGCACCGTGAAGCGGTCGCGCCGATCCATCTCGCGCACCACGTGGGTCGCGAGGCGCGAGGCGCGCTCGTACCGCTCGCCGAACATCGACTGGCTCGCGTCGACCACGAGGACGTAGTCGCGCGCGCTCCGCACGCGGGTCGCCGGGAGCTCCGGCCGCAGCGCGAACGCCACGTAGGGACGCGCGTCGTCGGCGAGCTGGCGCTGGACCGTCGCGACCTCGCGGTCCTGCTCGCGGCTCGCCGCGGGCGGCGGCGTCGCGGCCGCGCCGCGGTACGTCCACCAGCGCACCTCGCGCTCGCCGCCCGGGAGCTGGTACTCGATCGTGAGGTCGCCCTTGGGCGTGAAGTCCCGCTCGCTCAGCGTCAGCCGCGTCGCGTCGTCGTCGGCCGCGGCCGTCACGCGATAGCCGCTCGCCTCGACGCGCTCCGCGCCGGCGACGCGCACGTCGACGTCGAACTGCCCGACGCGCGTGGAGCCGTCCGCCGAGTGCGCGAGCGGGTAGGTGTACTGCCGGCGCACCCCCTGCGGCTGCACGGTCTGCGTGTACGACAGGATCACGCGGCGCTCGCCGTGCGCGGGGATCGGGAAGATGCGCAGCTCGAACTGCCCGCCGCGCTGCCACTCGAGGATCGCCGGGTCGGTCCACGGGCCCGGGACCCAGATGAACTCCTCGTCGTTCTGGCGCTCCCGCACCGGCGTCGCGTTCCGGATCACGCCGCGCCAGATCGCGGCCGCGCGATCGCGCTCGACGAAGGAGCCCTCCTCCATGCGGCCCTCGACGTCGAGCGAGAGCGACGCGATCTGCGCGTCGGGCGGGAGCGGGAAGCGATAGACGCCCTCGAGGGTGTGCTCGTCGTCGTTGCGGAAGACCTCCTCGATCTCCGTGCGCGCGACGTTGCCCACGATGCGCACACGCACCGAGTGGCGCGCGAGGTGGAGCGGGCGATCCTGCTCCTGCCGCTCGCCCGGGCGGCGGGCGCGGAGCGAGCCGATGCCCGCGACCGCGTCCTCGTCGTCCGCCTGCGCCTCCTCGGCGCCGCCGCCGAGCTCGGACCACGCCATCCGGCGCGCGAGATCGGTGAAGGGCGTGACGGCCGGCGCCGCGCCCGCGCGCACCACGCCCTCCTCGCCCGCGTTCACCTCACGCGCCTCGCCGTCCGCGCCGCGCACGGAGACGACGCCGCGCGACACGCGCACGCTCGTGAGGTCGCTCGTCGCGCTGAGCTCGAACTTCGTCCCGAGGACCTCGACGCTCCCGGTCGTGGTCTCGAACACCGCGTTCGGGCCCTCGTCGAGGTGCGCGATGTCGGCGACGAGGTTGCCCTCCGTGAGCCGGAAGCCTCGCGGGGCGTCGCCGCGCAGCTCGAGCCGCGTGGCGTGATCGAGCACGAGGTGCGAGCCATCCGACAGCGTGACCCGCGCGCGGGTGCGCTCGTCGGTCTGCACCGTCGCGCCGGCCGCGATGCGGTCGTCCGCGCCGCGCGCGACGAAGCCGTCGGCGCCCGGGCGCTGGATCGAGACGCCGCTCTCCCCGTCCTCGCCGGCGCGGACGATCTCGACGAGCGTTCCCTCGAGGCCGTTGCCCGCGATGGGCGCGCCGTCGCGCGGGCCCGCGTCGTCCTCACCGCCGAAGAAGATCATCCCGACGGCGGCCGCCGCCGCGGCGATCGCGAGGCCGCCGATCAGAGGGAACAGGATCAGCTTCCCCATCGGGCGCTTCGCCTCCGTGGGCTTCGCCGCCGGCGCCTTCGCCGCGGGCGCGGCCTCGCGCGCGGGCGTCGCGTCGAGCACCACCGTGCGCGCCGTCGTCCGCGCCTCGGCCGGCGGCTCTTCGGCGACCTTGGCGTCGGGCGCGGCGAAGCCGGGGTTCGTGGTGCGGCCCGGATCGTCGGCCTCCGACGGAGCGCCGAGCAGCGTGAGCAGGCGCTCCTCGAAGTCCGGCGCGTGGACGTAGTCCGCGCCGGCTCCCTCGAGCTCCTTCACGAGCTCGGCGGCGTCGTGGCGCAGATCGCGCGCCTCGTCGTCCTCCGCGAGGAAGTCGGCGTGGCGCTCGAGCGCCTCCGCGTCGCCCTCGACCACGAGGGCCAGGTCATCCAGGAACGCTTCGTACTTCTGTGCTCGCTCGCTCATCGTCCGGCCTCTTCCGTGAGAAGGCTCTTCATCCGTGCCAGGGCGCGGCTGACGCGCTTGCGCGCCGCGGCTTCGTCGATCCCGCAGGCCTCACCGATCTCTCGATAGTGCAAGCCGCCTTGATAGCGGAGCACGACCGCGTCGCGCTCCGAGGGCTTGAGCCGCTCGAGCGCCGCGCGGACGCGCTCCGCCCGGCGCCGCGTGTCGAGCGCTTGATCCGGCAGCTCGGCGTCTCCGTCCGCGTCGTGCACGAGCCGCAGCCGGCGCTCGCGCCGGACGCGGGTCTCGAGCTTGCGCGCGCACTTCTTCCGCGCGATCCCGAAGAGCCACGCCCGCACCGAGGCCTCGCCGCGATAGCCGTCCATGGCGCGGTGAGCGTCGAGCAGGGTCTCCTGCGCCGTCTCCTCCGCCTCGGCCTGCGAGCCGAGCAGCGCCATGCACAGCCTGCCGATCGCCGCGCCGTGCTCTCGCGCGCACGCGGCCACCGCGTCGCGGTGCCTCCCCTCCCCGATCAACCGAGCGATGGGATCACCGCTCATGAGCTGCTCCGCCCGTGCCTGCATTTCACTAGAGACGTGCCGGCGACGCGTCGATCCGTGACCATCTCGCCCCCACCCGCGTGAAGAAACCTGGAAAACCGAATGATCTCGTGCATGCACCCCCGGGCATTCGCCGTGCTAACTTCGGACCCGGAGGATCATCGATGCGCACCCCCGAGAAGCGAATCGCGATCGGCAAGAACCGCGACGGTCGCCTGGAAGCCTTCTACATCAAGCCCGACGGCGTCCTGCGGCACAACTGGCAGAACCGACCGAGCTCGATCTGGAAGGGAGAGGTCAGCCTCGGCGTACGCGCGTCCCAGGTCGCGGTCGGCTCGAACGCCGACGGCCGACTCGAGGTCTTCTACCTCTCGCCCGAGGGCGCGGTGGTCCACGACTGGCAGCTCGCGCCCGGGGGCGACTGGCACGGCGCCGAGCAGCTCGGCGCGAACGGCCGCGCGCTCGATGTATCGAGCAACGAAGATGGACGTCTCGAGCTGTTCTGGGTCGGCGACGACGGTGCGCTCTGGCACGACTGGCAGCTCGAGCCCAACGGCGACTGGGCCGGCAGGGAGAAGCTCGGCGAGTCCGCGACCGACGTCGCCGTGGGGCGCAACGAAGATGGACGCCTCGAGGTCTTCTACCTCGGCGCGCGCGGCGAGCTCCGCCACGACTGGCAGGTCGAGCCCAACGGCGACTGGAACGGGCCCGAGACCCTCGACGGCCGAGGCGTGCAGGTCGCCGTCGGCTCGAACGCCGACGGCCGCCTCGAGGTGTTCTGGATCGACGCGAGCACGTCGCGCGTCCACCACGACTGGCAGACCGAGCCGAACGGCGACTGGTTCGGGGCCGAGTCCCTGAGCGCGCTCGCGACGCGCATCGACGTCGCGCAGAACCACAACGGTCGGCTCGAGCTCTTCTACATCGACCCCGAAGGCCACATCCGGAACACGTGGCAGGTCGAGCCCAACGGCGACTGGGGCAGCGACGGCGAGTCGCTCGGCGAGAAGGCCGAGGACCTCGGCGTGGGCATGAACGCGGACGGACGGCTCGAGATCTTCTACTTCGGTCCGGGCGCCGAGATCTGGCACAACTGGCAGCCCGCGCCGGGCCGCGGCCCGTGGAGCAGCATCGTCCAGTACGACCACGGCCGCCCCACGGCCGGCTGATCGCTACTCGGCGACCAGAGGCAGCCGCGCGCGCGGGCGAGGGCCGCGCGATCTCGTCGCCTGCACCGTCGGATCGGGCGAGGCGTAGGGCTCGAGCGGAGCGAGGCCCGCGGCGTCGAGGAGCTCTCGGTCCGCGTCGACATCGGGGTTGCCCGTCGTGAGGAGGCGCTCGCCGTAGAAGATCGAGTTGGCGCCCGCCATGAAGCACAGGAGCTGCGCCTCGCGCGTGAGCTCGCCGCGCCCCGCGCTGAGGCGGACCATCGAGCGCGGCATGAGGATCCGCGCGGTCGCGATCATCCGCGCGAGCTCGAGGGGATCGACCGGCGGCCGATCCTCGAGGGGCGTGCCCGGGATGGCCACGAGCGCGTTGATCGGCACGCTGCCAGGGTGCGGATCGAGCGCGGCGAGCACGCGCAGGAGCTCGGCGCGGTCCTCGAGGCTCTCCCCCATCCCGATGATCCCGCCACAGCAGAGGCTGATCCCAGCCCGCTGCACGCGCGCGATCGTGTCGAGGCGCTCCGCGTAGGTGCGGGTCGAGACGACCTCGCCGTAGAACCCCTCGCTCGTGTCGAGGTTGTGGTTGTACGCGGTGAGGCCGGCGTCCGCGAGCGCTGCCGCCTGCGCCTCGTCGAGCATCCCGAGCGTCGCGCACGCCTCGAGGCCCTCGGCCCGGATCCCTCGGATCATCGCCAGGACGCCCTCGAACGCGGGGCCGTGCAGCGCGTCGCGCCACGCCGCGCCCATGCAGAACCGCGTGGCCCCCGCGTCTCGCGCGCGGCGCGCGGCGTCGAGCACCTCGGGCACGCTCATCATCCGCTCGGGCTCCACCGCGGTCGCGTGGTGCGCGCTCTGCGAGCAGTAGCCGCAGTCCTCGCGGCAGCCGCCCGTCTTGACCGACAGAAGCGTGCAGAGCTGCACCGTGTCGGGCGCGTGGTGGGCGCGATGCACCGCCTGCGCGCGGAAGAGCAGCGCGGTCAGCGGGAGGTCGTGGATCGCGCGGATCTCGTCGTGGGCCCAGTCGTGCCGCAGCTCGCTCATCGCCGAGGACCTACCCGCCGGAGCGCGGCTTCGCAAGCACGCCGCGCGGAGCTCCCGGGAATTGGTGGTGGCCTCCCGCCGGAGGCCGCTCTAGCTTCCGGCGGGTGGACGAGCCCGAGAGCCCGTTCGAGCGGGCGGCCGACGAGGCGCTGCGGGTCCTGCGCGAGGCCCCGCCGCTCGCGCTGCTCGCCGTGGTCGCCGCGCTGTTCGAGCTCCTCTTCGCGCGCGTCGCGTGGAACGGCCTGCCGGACGTGGTCGACCTCGAGACGCTCCGTCAGGTGCGCGACCTCGCGCGCTTCCCCCGCAACCTCGCCGCGGTGGCCGGCCTCGCGGCGCTCGTGGTCGGCCTGCTCGCGTTCCTCCGCCACCCCGGCTTCGCCCCGATCGGCCGTCGCCTGGCGATCGCCGCCTTCAGCGGGATCTACGTCCCGAGCGTCCTCGTCGCGACGGTGTTCCCGTACGCGTCGCTGCGCGCACGCCTCGTGGTCTTCGGTCTCGCCGCGGCCAACGTGCTCACGACGCTCCTCGCGATGACCGCGATCCGCTATCGGGCCCCGCCGGCGGTGCGGCTCGCGGTGGGCATGATCGCCGCGACCGCGTTCGGATCCCTCCTCGTGGTCGGCCTCGGGCTCCTGATGACGGCCGAGGAGGGCGCCTTCGCGTGGGTCGCCGACCTCTTGTCGACGCACCCCACGACGAGCCAGCGGGCGCTCCTCGCGCTGCGGCACGTCGGCGAGCTGTGCTGGCTGGGCGTGCTCCTCGCGGGCAGCGCCGCGATCCTCCACGGCGCGGCCGCGGGCCGCTCGGGACGGTACGTCGCGGCGGGCCTCGTCCTCGCCCTCGTGGTGGCCACGTGCGTGGCGTTCCGCGCGCTCGTCGGCCACCGCTTCCGCTTGATGATCTTCGGCGCGTTCCGCTTCGGGCTGTTCCTCGACGACGCGTCGCTGATCTACGCAGTCCCCCTGGGGATCGCGATCGCGGGCGGAGTCGTCGGCCTCGCCTCGAAGGAGCCCGCGCGCCGGCAGCTCGGCGCGGGCCTGCTCCTGTGGATGGCGGCGGGCTATGCGCCGCACACGCCCATCCAGCTCCTCTACCTCGTCCTGTCCTCGCTGCTCGTGACGCGCGCGGCGCAGGCGCTCGACCCCGCCGGCGAGTGGCGCGCGCGCCACCCGTGGCTGTCGCTCCTCGCGCGGGCTAGTCGCCCGCAAGCTCCGCCGACTGCGCGCTGAGCTCGAAGTCGACCACGATCTCCTGCTGCGAGGCGACGGAGACCGAGCGGGTCAGGACGACGGGGTTGGACCAGCGCGGGCGCCCCGCGCGTCGGCCGACGATGCGCCAGCCCTCGTGCCACAGCCGCAGGGTGTACTGGCCCGGCGGCACCGCGCGCAGATGGAAGCGGCCCGCGTCGTCGGTCTTCGCGAAGTACGGGTGCTCGAAGACGTGGACCCACGCGAGCTGCCAGCCGTGGCCCGCGTCGCAGACCACGTGGTGGACGCCGGCCGAGGAGAGCGCGTGGCTCGCCTCGGCGCCACGCGTGGGCAGACCGAGGTCGATCACGGTGTCGTCACCCGCGTACCCGTGGACGTTGTGCATCACCTCGTCGGAGTTGCGGAATATCAACGGCCAGTCGACGCCGACGACGCTCACGTGAGGCTCGAACCGGCACCCGACGTTGTCGATCACGGGCGGGCTCGAGGGCACCTCGAGCGCCGCGCCGCGCTGCGCGTCGAGCGAGACGACGACATCGGCGACACCACCGCCGGGGCCGATGCGCAGCGCCTGCGACGGCTGCGACTCGCCGCACGCCTCGCGGTGGATCTCCACCTCCGTGGCGGGCGTCTCGGGCCGCTCGCCAGCCCAGCGCACGTTGCCGCGGATCGTCCCGGTCTCGGAGACCTCCACGATCTCGTAGCGCGTCGCGAGGGCGACGGGATCGGCGATCGGAGGCGTGCGGCCGCGCGTCGCGCGATCGCGGGGGCGCGCGTCGTCCGAGCACGCCGCGAGCGCGAGCGCGAGCGCGACCCCGCTCGCGATCGCACCGAGTCTTGCCCCCCGTTTCACGCGCGCCTCCGTAGAGGCGAATAGCACAGCGCGATGACGATGAGAGACTTGTTCAGCACGGCGCGGGCGATCGATCTTGCACGAGCGACGCGGAGCGATCGAAGAAAGCGCGAACCGTTGCTCGCGCGCTCGAGGTTTGGAACGCTGCGCAGCGATGACGAGCCGCCACGCGATCCTGTTCCTGGCCATCACGAGCGCGTACGCGCGCGCAGAAGCGCAGGTCGACTGCCCGCCCGACGCGGTCGGCTGTCACGTCGAGGACGTCGACTTCGAGCACCGCGACGCGCTCTTCGACGACGTGATGCTCGACAGCGGGTGGGTGCCCGCCGGGAGCCCGCTGCAGGTCCGCTTCGCGCTCATGCTCGGGGGCTCGACCCAGGTGAACATGGGAGGCACCTCCGTCACGACCTGGCCGCCTCCGCTCTCCGAGGTGGTGCTCGGCCGCGCCGGGACCGGCCGCCTCGCGATCAACTACGGGATCGAGATCATCGCGCGGATCCGCTTCGACGTGACCGTCGCGGGCACGCGCTACACGTGGGAGGGCGACATCCCGATCCCCGGCGGGATCCCGCCGGATCTGCGGATGGCGGACGAGACGACGTTCGACCCGTTCCTGCTGCCGCCCTCGGAGGAGGTCGCGACGGTGATGGACGCCACGGGGATGGTGCCGGTCCTCGACGTCGACATCACCGACGCGATCATCCCGATCCCTGGCATCGGCGGCGGGTTCCTGCTCACCGCGACGGGGAGCCTCGGCGCGGCGTACGTCACGAACCGCATCCTCGTCGAGGACGCGGTCGACGCGATCGAGAGCGAGGGCGCGTCCGTCGTCGTACGCGCGGGGCCCGACATGCCCGAGCTCGGCGGCGCCAAGGACGTCCGCATCACGCCCGAAGGGACGATCTCCTACGACGGGGTGATCCTCCTCACGCCGAGCTTGTATATCGAGGTCGCGGGCCGGCGCTTCGACCTCCCGATCGGCGAGGTGCCCATCCCCGTCGCGGACTTCGACTCCGCCACGGAGTTCGACACCGCGGAGGTCCACGTGCCGCTGCCGGACATCCGCGTGGATCCGACCGAGCTCGCGTTCGAGGCGACCGCGGTGGGCAGCACGAGCCAGCTCCTGCTGACGGTCCACAACGAGGGCGAGGCCGAGCTCGAGGTCGAGATCCGCGACCCGGCCGCGCCGTTCTCCGCCGGCGAGAGCTCGCTCCGCGTCCCGCCGAGCTCGAGCGCGCGCCTCGCGATCGACTTCTCGCCGTTCCTCGACGGGGACCGCAGCGCCGTGCTCTTCCTCGCGAGCAACGACCCGGACGAGCCGCTCGTCACGGTACAGCTGAACGGGAGCGGCTTCGGGGCCGGCCTCGCCGATGGCGGCGTCGGCGGGGACGGCGGCATGGGCGGCCCCCCGATCGACGGCGGCTGCGGGTGTCGCGCGGCCGGCGCAGCGCGCCGGGCTCGCGGCGCTGCGATCGCGCTCGCGCTCCTCGTGCTCGTCAGTCGAGCTCGGCGACGGCGGCCTTGATCCGCGCGAGGCCCTTCTCGATGTTCTCCATCGACGTCGCGTAGCTCATGCGCAGGAACCCCGGCGCGCCGAAGGCCATCCCGGGCACGAGCGCGCAGCCGGCTCTCTCGAGGAGCCACGTGCCGACCGCCATGTCGTCGGCGAGGAGCGCGCCCCCCGCCCGGCGCCCGATGAGGCCCGTCACGTTGGGGAACGCGTAGAACGCGCCCTCGGGCGCGCGGCAGGAGATGCCCTCGATCGCGTTCAGGCCGTCGACGACGACGCGGCGGCGCGCCGTGAACGCGGCCACCATCGCCGCGACGGGCGCCTTGTCCCCGCGGAGCGCGGCGATCGACGCGTACTGCGCGATCGCGGCCGGGTTCGTGGTCGACTGGCCCTGCACCGTGTCGACGGCCTTGGCGATGGCCTTGGGCGCGAGCGTCCAGCCCACGCGCCAGCCGGTCATCGCATACGTCTTGCTCATCCCGTCGACGAGGATCAGGCGATCGCGCAGGTCGGGCGCGACCTCGAGGAGCGAGACCTGCTGGAAGCCGTCGTACACGAGCTCCCCGTAGATCTCGTCGACGAGGATCCAGTACTCGCCCTCGCGCAGCGCGTCGGCGAGCTCCTCCAGGTGCGCGCGCCCGTAGGCCGCGCCGGTCGGGTTCGACGGCGAGCACAGGATCACGGCCTTGGTCTTCGCGTTGACCGCCCCGCGCAGCGCGTCGGGGGTCAGCCGGAAGCCCTCGGACTCCTCGGTCGGGACGATGCGCGGGACCGCGCCGACGAACTCGACCTGCGCCGGGTAGCTCACCCAGTAGGGCGCCGGGATGATGACCTCGTCGCCGGGCTCGTAGAGCACCATGGCGAGGTTGAAGAGCGTGTGCTTGGCCCCGACCGAAACGACGATCTCGGACAGGTCGTGCGTGACGCGGCGGCGCCGGACCGACTCGTCGCGGATCGCCTCGAGCAGCGGCGGGATGCCCCGCACCGCCGTGTAGCCGCTCGACTTCTCGAGGGCGTCGCGCGCGGCGTCGAGGATGTGGCGCGGCGTCACGAAGTCCGGCTGGCCCACGCCGAAGCCGATCACGTCGGCGCCGGCGGCGCGCAGCTCGGCGGCGCGCTGCTCGATCGCGAGGGTGGCGGAGGGCGGCATCGAGCGGACTCGGCTCGCGAGCGGCAAGGTCATCGGGGTATCTCGGTTCCTCGGGGTTTCGCGGTTCCGGCGCGCGCCGCTACATCAGCGGCCCGCCGGGGTTGGCCGGGACCACGACGAACACCTGGCGGGTGTCGAGGATCGCGGTCCCGGTCCGGACGTCGATGAAGGCGACGAAGACCTGCGCGTTGACGTCGCCCGGGTAGAAGTCGTTCTGGAACGTGATCCGGAAGTCGACGAGCGTGCCGGGGATCACGCCGAAGAACGTGGACTCGTCGACGAACGCGACCGCGTCCTCGTGCCGCAGGCCCTCGGGCGCGGTCCAGCACGTAGCCGCGGGCGGCGTCGCCCGGCAGGCGGGCTGTCGCCGCTTGACGAAGCGGGCCGCGTCGACGCCCGGCGCGTCGGTCGGGTCGTCGCGCACCCCCGTGTCGATGTCGAGCGGCACGCGCGTCGCGACCGTCTCGATGCCGCGGATCACCGTGTCGACGAACGCGGTGTCGGACGCGCCGCCCTCGGGCAGGTCGTACACGAGCGCGTTCCCGTCGAGGTCGACCGAGCCCGTCTCCTCGGCGGTGCGCCGCAGGTAGTAGCAGGGCGAGAAGCCGTCGGTCCCGATCACCGTCGAGCACGCGGCGCCCCAGCCGCTCGCGTTGATCCCGACGAACTTCGCGCCGCGGCGGTTCATCTGCGCGATCGTGTCCGTCCACGTCGCGGGCGCCGGCGTGATGCCGGTGTACGGATCGCAGCTCGGGTCCTCGCCCGGCGGGCCCTCGTGCGCGCAGATGTCGGTGAACAGGACGATGATCGGGAGCGCCGCGTCGCGGAAGCAGGGCGCGCCCCAGCCGGTGTCGAGGCAGTCGCCCACGTAGCGGCGCATCGAGTAGCTCGAGCCGCTCGACCACGTGCCGCCCTCCCCCGTGAGGATCTGATAGATCGCCTCGGTCTGCGACTCCGGGCCGTCGCCGCCGCCGTGCAGCTCCATCCGGTTGAACGCGGCCTGCACGTCGGTCGCGCGCTCGGGCGGGCTCATGCGGATCGCGAGGATGAACGGCTCGTCGAAGCCGCCGCCGTAGCCGCCGAAGGGGAAGTCGTCGTGCTGCCCGCCGCCGACCCACGCGTCGGGGATCGTGTCCGCGATGCGTGCGATCAGCCCGCTGCCCGGGGTCGACACCGTCGACTTCACGCGGTCGAGGGTCCCGCTCATCGAGCCCGTGGTGTCCGTGAGGAAGAAGACGTCGGCGACACGGATCGAGGTGCCGAACGAGAGGTCGCGCTCCACCGCCGCGCCGTTGTAGGGGAGCACCACGTAGAAGTGCTCGCGCGGGATGGAGCAGCCCGCCATCGTCGCGCAGCCGCAGCCGGTGCCCGAGACGCCGTCGGGGCAGTTGAAGGTCTCGTACGCGCCCTCGGCGAGATCGTCGATCCCGTCCTCGTCCGAGTCCGTGTCGCACGGATCGGTGTGGAGCCGTGCCTCGTCGGAGTCGCCCAGGCCGTCGTTGTCGCTGTCGAGGTCCGCGTAGTCCGCGCGGCCGTCGGCCTCGATCATCCCGGTGACCGCGTTGATCTCGTTCTCGCACGCGACCGGGGGCGTCTCGAGGAGCCCGTCGCCGGCCTCCTCCGCGTCGAGCACGCCGTCGCCGTCCGAGTCGAGATCGCGGTAATTCGGGATCCGATCCAGGTCCGCGTCGCTCGCCCCCTCGTGGAGGTCGAGGATGGTGTCGCCGTCGGAGTCGGTGTCCCGCACGTCGGGCGTGCCGTCGACGTCGGTGTCGACCGGCGCCTCGCCGTCGCCCCACTCGTTGCGGTTCGAGATCCCGTCGCCGTCGGTGTCGTCGTCGAGGTAGTCGGGCACGCCGTCGCCGTCGAGATCGGACCTGCGATCGGTGTCCGGGATCCCGTCGCCGTTCGCGTCGAGGTCCAGGAAGTCCGGCACGCCGTCGCCGTCCGAGTCGAAGGGCGGCGAGGTGCAGCTCGCGTCGCCGGCCTCGTCGCGATCGAGGAGCCCGTCGCCGTCGGAGTCGTCGTCCTCGTGGTTGGGGCGGCCGTCGCCGTCGACGTCCTCGGTGCCCTCGTCGAGCGCCGAGATGGTGTCCATGTCCCGATCGTCCGACGGGGAGCAGCGCACCACCGGCGGCCCGGTGTCGACGCCGACCACCCCACCATCCGTAGCGGGGGCCGGCCCCTCGCAGGCCGCGAGCAGCGCGGCGCCGAGCCCGAGCGCGAGGCGGCGAAGGGAAGCAGCGGCCATGCGTGGAGGCAGCCTGCCGCAGGGGACCCCCCCGCGCAACCGATCGAGCGTTGACAGGGGCCGTCAATCCAGGTAGCAGTGGGCCACTCTTCGGAGGGGTGATTCGAATGTCGACGCGCACTGCGATTCAGACGGCCCTGGTTGCGAGCCTCGTGCTCTTCGGCTGCTCCAACCCGGAGTACCCGAACTGCGACAACGACGAGCACTGCCACGAAGGCGAGTTCTGCGTGAACGGCGCCTGCCAGCAGTGCCGCGGTGACAGCGACTGCCGGCCCGGCCAGCAGTGCGTCGACGGGCGCTGCGAGGCGATCCCCGGCTGGTGCGGCTCGGACGCCGACTGCCAGCCCGACGAAGAGTGCGTCAACAACCGCTGCGTCGCGCGCCAGGTGGAGCAGACGATCGAGACGCCGGCGGCGTGCTCGCTCGCGAGCGTGTACTTCGCCTACGACTCGGACGAGATCGACTCGACGGCGGGCACCACGCTCCAGGCGAACGCGGAGTGCATCCAGTCCCGCGACATCCCGAGCGTCACCATCACCGGCCACTGCGACCCGCGCGGCACCGAGGAGTACAACCTCGCGCTCGGCCACCGGCGCGCGCAGGCCGTGCAGGGCTACGTCGGCCGCCTCGGCGTCCAGCGCAGCCGCACCTCGACCCAGTCCATGGGCGAGGAGATGGCGCGTGGCAGCAACGAGTCCAGCTGGGCGCGCGACCGCCGTGCGGAGTTCGAGGAGCGCTGAGCGCTTGCGGAGGCCGCTCCCGCTCGCGCTGGCCCTCGTCGCGGCCAGCGCGGGTCTCTCTGCGTGCTGGACGAGCGCCGCCGACGGCGAGTCGCTGCGGCGCCGCGTGCGCGAGCTCGAGCAGGGGCAGCAGGCCCAGCGCGACGATCTGCGGGCGGAGCTCGCCAACGCGCAGACGAAGATGAACGACCTCGAGGTCGTGCTGCAGCAGGCGACCAAGGTCGTGACCCGGAACTCCGCGGACACGGGCGCGCAGGTCGAGCAGCTCCAGCAGCAGGTGATGGCGCTCGAGGGCCAGCTCGCCGAGCTGCGCAACGCCATCGAGCGCCGCCAGGCCCAGGACCAGGAGCGCTACGCCGCGCTCCAGCGCCAGCTCTCGAAGATCGCGGGCGCCGCGGGCGTCGACGTGGCGATCGACGAGT
>JAYRVK010001317.1:0-3797 GCA_041918555.1 Sandaracinaceae bacterium | reverse complement strand
TCCTCGCGCGTGCACGCGCGCGCCGGCTTCTTCACCACGGCGCCGCCGGCGCGCTTCACGGGCACGCGAAGGCGATCGAGATCGATGGCGCGCGGTAGCCCCGTGCTGCCGGACAGCTCCTGGGCGTACTTCGCGACCTCCTCGAGGAACATGAGGCCCTTCTCGGCCTCGTCCGCCGGACGGAACGCGATCGCGACGAGCGTGTTGCGCGCGACGGAGCGCTTGCTCTCGCCGGGCAGCATCCTCGCGATGAACTCCTTGTCGGTCCTCATGCCGCCGCCGAGGTAGCGCGGGGGGTCGCTCTTCATGACGTCGTGGACCAGCTCCCAGAGCTCGTCGAAGAGCGCGGCGCCGCCGTCCCGCAGCCGCAAGATCTCTTTCTCGGTGCGGACCCACTCCTTCTTCTGCGCGGCGCTCGCGCGGAGGAGCGGCCCGAGGATCGCCTCGCGCGCACTCGTCGCCTTCTTCTTCGTCGCCGACTTGGCTGACCTCTTCCTCGACATGGGCAGACGCTGCCATACGCGCGCACACGGACCAACGCTGTTCGCGCGCGCGGGGCGCGCGCACTCTCTTCGTCTCTCCTCCTCCTCGTCTCCCGGCGGTGCTCGAAGATTCCCCGCGGCGCCCCGCGCCCCAGAAGGTGCACGGCCCTGCCGTCGCAGGCATCCTCGCCTCATGGCCCGTCCTCGCCTGCCTCGCGTCCCGATCGGTCCTCGCCTCCAGCCCGCGCCCGCGCGCCCTCCGGCCGTGAGCCCCGCCGCGCCGCCGAGTCCGCGCCCGCCGATCGCGCCGGCGACGCGCCCGCCGGTCGCCGTCACCGCGCCGCTCCCGCTCCCGACCCAGCCGCCGGCCGGCCTCGATTCCAAGCAGCTCGCCGACTGGCACGTCGCGCAGGTCCACGCGCACGAGCGGCTGCGGACGCTCTCGTTCTACGACACCGGCCACCACCTGATGCAGCTCCTCGCGATGCGCGAGCACTTCGGGGCGCGGGACATCAAGGAGCTCTGTTCCAAGGTCGACCTCGGGATGAGCCACATGACCGCCAACAAGTACCTGCAGGTCGCGCGCGCGTTCGACCGCGACACCGCGCTGCGCATCGGCATCGAGAAGTGCTACGCGCTGACCGTCTACGCGAAGGCGACCGGCCGCGCCGGGCAGGCCGCGGCGATCCTCGCGAGCGACGAGCCCGTGCGCGGCGAGCGCGGGCTGCGCGTGTCGAGCGCGAGCGCCTCCAGGCTCTACGGCGCGGTCAAGACGCTCAAGGAGGCCGCGCGCGCGAACCGGGAGCCGACGGAAATCCAAGCCGCACGGGAGGCCACCGCGAAGGCGACGGGCGTGTTGGTCAAGCAGCTCGGGTTCCGCGGGGCGAAGGTCGAAGTGGTCCGCCGCGGAGGCGAGCCGCGGATCGCGATCTTCATCTCCTTGGAAGTCGCCGAGAAGCTCGACGTGCACGCGCTCCGCGCGATCGCGAAGGCGGCACCGAGGATCGCGAGGAGGCGACCCGAGCTCCTCGAGCCGCTGCGCAGGGCAGGGTGGAGGCTCGGCGGGTCGGGGTGAGCCCCGCTCCGAACGCTCGGACCCGACTCACTCGGCCGGCGCCCGGCGGCCCCACAGCGCGGCCAGCGGGATCTCCACGGCCGCGAAGGGATCCGCGCGGACGATGGCGTCGTCCCGCCAGACGGCGTGCACGCGATAGGAGTCGCCGTCGAGCCGGAACACCTCGAGGGTGCGGGCCGCCGGATCGAGGAGCCACACCCATCCGACCCCCTCGCGCGCGTAGACGGGGAGCTTGTCGGCGCGATCGATCCGCGCGGTCGAGGGCGAGAGCACCTCGGCGAGCCAGTCCGGCGGGGTCGTGAGGAACGCCGCGTCGGGGAGCTCCGGCAACGTCTCCGTGCGCCAGCCCGCTACGTCCGGGACGAGGATGTCGCCGCTCAGGTGCAGCTCGGGCTCGTCGAGGATCCACCACCCGCCTGGGCCGTCGGGCCCATCCGCGTCGAAGCCGTCGAGGCGTCCGCCGAGGCGGCTGCTCACCTTCGCATGGCGCACCGCAGGTCGAGGCTGCGTGTGCAGCACGCCCGCGATCACCTCGGCCACCATGTGCCGCGGCGCCGCGAGCACGTCGGCGTAGCTCGCGCGCTTCTCGGCCGGGTCTGCCACACGCCGAGTATAGCGATCCCGTCGCCTCCGACGACGCGCGCACGCCCGCGCGCCCACCGGCGGCGGCGAGCACGCCGCGCACGCCGCCCGCCGTCGAACGGCCAACGAGTACCTGCGGGTCGCGCGCGCGTTCGACCGCGACACCCCGCTCCGCATCGGCGTCGAGAAGTGCTACGCGATGGCGGGCCGGGCCACTTCCAACCCGTGCCTAGTCTCCTCGTCTCCCGGCTTCATCCGCGGACGACGCAGACGAGGGACCCGGACGGAACCCCGTCGCCACGAGGAACACCTCGATGCTCTCGCGGCGCACCGCCTCGGGGCGGAACACGCGGACCTTCTCGAAGCGCTCCGCGATCGCCTTCTTCACCGCGGGGAAGTCGCCGCCTTGGAAGATCTTCGCGACGAACGCGCCGCCCGGCGCGAGCACCGAGACCGCGAGCTCGAACGCGCGCATCACGAGCGCTTCGCTCCGCGCCTGATCCGTGAAGCGGTGGCCGGTCGTCGAGGGCGCCATGTCGCTCAGCACGACGTCCCACGAATTCGGGCCGCCGAGCTCCTCGACGGTCAGCGCGAACACGTCCGCCTTGCGGATCTCCGCGTGCGGCGGGAGCTCGCCGCGGAACGGTTGGAGGTCGTAGCCGCGGACCTTGCCCTCGCGCTGCACGCGCTCGGCCGCGTAGGAGGTCCAGCTCCCGGGGTACGCGCCGAGATCGAGCACGCGCGCGCCCCGCCGCAGGAGCGGACCGACCTTCTCGTCGATCTCCTGCAGCTTGTAGACGCTGCGGGCGGCGTAGCCCTCGCGCTTCGCGCGGTGGCCGAAGCGATCCTGGTCGCGCTTCTTGCGCGCCACGATCAGCTGGCGGCGACCCGGCCCGCGTTCTTCTTCTTGATCGCGCCGCGAACCGTGACGAAGCCGTTGCGCGAGCCGGGGACCGCGCCCTCGAGCAGGACGATCTGCTCGTCGTCCATCACGCGCGCGACCTTGAGGTTCAGGATGGTGACCTGCTCGTTGCCGTACTGGCCGCCCATCTTGAGGTTCGCGAACGTGCGGCCGGGCGTCATGTTCGTGCCGACCGAGCCGCCGTGGCGCTGGTACTCGTGCGTGCCGTGCGTGGCGCTCTTCGAGCCCTTGAAGTTCCAGCGCTTCATGACGCCGGTGAACCCGCGGCCCTTGGTGCGGCCGGTGACGTCCACGAACTGGCCCTGCTGGAACACGTCCGAGGGCTTGAGCACCTGGCCGACCGTGTACTTGGCGACCTCGGCCTCCGGGAGGCGGAGCTCCTGGACGAGGCGCTTCGGCGCGACGCCGACCTTCGCGAAGAACCCCTTCTCGGGCTTGTTCACGAGCTTCTCGCGCTTGTCCTCGAGCCCGAGGATCAGGGCGCTGTAGCCGTCCTTGTCCAGCGTGCGCTTGCCGAGCACGGTGCAGGGGCCGACGCGGACCACGGTCACGCGGACGACGTCCCCGTCGTCGAGGAAAATCTGGGTGTTTCCGAGCTTCTTGCCGATCAGGCCGGGGTGCTGGTTCATGGCGGTCCCTACTGCGAAGGAGGCGCACCATGACGCGGGCCGGTGCGGCGCGCAAGTCCTCCTTCCGCGGCGAGCTCGCGGGCCCGGGCGCCCGCCGCGTCGTCGCG
>JAYRVK010001316.1:0-10393 GCA_041918555.1 Sandaracinaceae bacterium | reverse complement strand
GTAGCTCGGCGCGTCTCCTTTTGCCGCGCTCTTACGTCACGGGCGAGCCCGCGCGGCTACACCGGAGGCGAGGGAGGTCGGTCCATGCGTCTCTTCATCCAGCTCGTCCTCGTGTTCTCGCTCCTCGGCTGCGGCGCGCGCCAGAACGTCGAGCTCGCGAGCGGCGATCCGCTCCGGCTCACGCGCGTCGTGATGTACCAGAACGGGCTCGCGCACTTCGAGCGGCGCGGCCACGCGAGGGGGCGCTCGGTCGATCTCGCCGTGCCCGCGGCGCAGGTCGACGACGTGCTGCGGAGCATCACCGTCGTCGACGGCGCCGACGCGGCGATCACGGGCGTGCGCATGCTCCCCGCCGCGGTGGGCGACGACGTGACGCTGCGCATCGGGCTCGCGGGCGACGGCGCGCGCGATCTGCGCATCTCGTACGTCACCGAGCTGCCCGGCTTCCGGCCGACCTACCGGCTCGTCGTGCACGACGACGCGGTGCACGTGCAGGGGCTCGCCGTCGTCGACAACCCGACCAGCGAGACCTGGACCGACGTGGGCCTCACGCTCTCGACGGAGGTGCCCCTCTCGTTCCGCTTCGACGTCCGGAGCGCCCGCGTCGCGCACCGTCCGGCGTTCGGACCGGACGGACACCTGATCCGCGACGAGGTCCCGATGCTCGCGAACGTCCTCGGGCCGAACGGGGCGACCGGCGCCCTCGAGATCAACCAAGCCTACGGGCGCGCGCAGGCGGGGCAGCCCGAGATGTCGAACCGCGCGGGGCGGCTCGTCGGGGAGGCGGAGGCGCCGCCCGCGCCGGCCAGCAACGGCGGCGCGTCGAACGCCCTGCTCGCGTTCGAGGAGCGGCCCGCGGGCGCGGAGGGCGCGTTCGCGGAGATGCACGGCTTCGATCTCGGCGGCCACGAGTCGGGCCTCGTGCCCTTCGTGGACACGCGCACGAACGGCCGGATGGCGCTCCTCTTCAAGCCCTCGCAGGGCGGCGCGCTCAGCGCGGAGCACCCCTACCGCGCGGTCCTCTTCCGCAACCCGACCGACGCCCCGCTCGTCACGGGGCCCGTGTCGATCTTCGCGGGCGATCGCTTCGTCGGCGACGGCGTGACGGGGACCGTCGCGGCGGGCGCGCACGCGTTCGTGCCCTACGCGCTCGAGCGCGCGGTGCACGTGCGGCAGGAGACCGAGCAGGCCGAGGACGAGGTGCGCGGGACGCGGCTGAACGGCGGGATGCTCCGCGTCGAGCTCCGCGCGGTGAGCCGGCACCGCTTCGAGGTGCACGCGAGCGCGGCGCTCGACCGGCCGCTCTACGTGTACGTCCCCGCGGTCGAGGGCTACGAGCCGCGCGAGCTCGGGGCCGGCGCGATCCGTACCGCGCAAGGGTACTTCCTCCCCGCGACCCTCGACGCGTCGGGCGACGCCGGGGTGGCGTTCGATCAGGTGCGGCGCCGCACGTTCGACGTCAACGTCGCCTCGGACCCGGACCACGCGTACGTCCCCGCGCTCCTCACGCTCCTCGAGGGGCGGCCCGAGGTCGGGCGCCTGCGCGAGATCGCGAACCGCCTCGTCGCGATCGTCGAGGAGCTCGACACGCTCTCCGAGGATCTCCAGGTCGAGCGGGCCGCGCTCGGCGAGCGCCGGGACGCGCTCGACGCGCTGCGCGGCGTGAGCGGCGGCGCCGACGTCCGCGCGCGCCTCTCGCGCGGCGTCGCCGAGAGCGTGGCGCGCGTCGACGCGATCGCGCAGCGCGCGAGCGCGCTCCACGACGAGCAGATCGGGCTCGAGCAGGAGTGGTACGCCCGCCTGCGCGCGATGGAGTGAGTGGATCGCATGGTCTCCCCTCGGGCGAGATCCGCCGGGAGGAGGGGAGAAGGAGAGACGCGGAGAGTGCGCCCGCTCCGCGGGCGCGAAATTCGAACGCGCGCGGAGCGCGCACCCTTCCCGCCTCCCGCTCTTCTCGTCCCGGCGGGCCTCGCCCGGAGAGGCGAGGCCCGGCGCGAGACTCCGCGCAGAACTGCTCGACCGAGGCTGGCTCCAGCTCCGACGGCGATCCCGCCGAGGGCGGGCGCCCGGGTCGGCGGCTTCGCCCGCGGTCGGCGCGGGATCGCGTCGGGCGCCGGGGCCGATCGGCGCGGGTCACGGGTCTCTCGCGATGGCCCAGGGCAGGCGTCGCGGCGCCCTGGACGCCGTGGCGGACCGGCCGGGCACCCCCGCGCGGAGGCGGAGGTCCCGCCCCTCGGGCGGCGGGGGCGGTGTCTCCGAGCGCCTCCGTGGGGCCGCGCGGGGAGGCGCACCTGCCCGTCCAGGCGGCCCGGTCGGGGTGTCCGCGCCGAGGCCCGAGATCGCCCACGAAAGCGGCCCTCCGCGCGGCCCACCCGCGATTAATCCGAGCGAATAATCGGGGCGCGAGCCCCCTCGCGCGCGCTTCCCGAGCCGAGATCCCGAGCTCGCGCGATTTATCGAGCGAGGAATCTCCTTGAGCGCCCCCGACGGCCGCGTAGTCTCGCGCGTGGAGGACGACGCATGGCCAGAGCGAGCAAGAAATCCAGCACGAAGAAGAAGGCGCCGCGCAGAGCGGCGAAGAAGACGGCCTTGAAGAAGGCTCCGAAGAAGCCGCGCGGCCGCCCGCGGCGGCGCGTGCTCACCCCCGAGGAGCGGGCGGCGCTGCTGACCGCGCGCACGGGCTGGCTCGACGTCGTCGACGACGTCGTGCGGGCGATGGAGGCGACGGGCCTGCGCGTCGAGGGCGTGACCCGCGCGCGCCTCACCTCGCTCGCGGCGCGCGCCGTGCGCGCGGCCGCGCGCGAGGAGATCCTGCTCGAGAAGCAGCGGGTCGCGCTCGAGCCGGTGCAGGACGAGCGCCGCGCCGCCGTCGACGCGGGGTGGCGCGCGCTCCTCGAGGTCCTCGCGACGGTGCGGTTCAAGGCCCGCCGCGATCCGACGCTGCTGTCGGAGTTCGCGGCGCTGCTCGAGCTGATGACCAACGAGCTCGCGCCCGCGGCGCCCGAGCCCGGCCCGGGCTGACTTCTTTCGTCGACAGGGCGAGGTTGGCGAAGAAACACGGCTGTCGAGGTTGCTCGGGCGGCGAGCTGGGTCGAGAGTGGATGAGCGCGAGGGAGGCGGTCATGAGCGCTCGGTGGTCGTTCCTTGTGCTGCTGCTCGGCGTGCCGCTGGGCTGTGACACCGAGGCCGTGGCTGGCTCGAGGGAAGCGATCTCGGGAGGCGCGTACGACGCCGTCATGTGCATGCCTCAGATCCGGGGCGCGATGTCCGCGATGCCCGGCACGAACTGCCAGCTCTCGGGCTGGGACACCGGGTGCGTCTGGCTCTGCGCCCAGAGCGTGACGCTGGTCAGCCCACGGTTCGCGGTCGCCTCGCGGGATCGGTTCTTGTCGCAGACCCTTCCGTTGCTGTTGGGCGCGAGGACGTACACGGAGGGCGCGCCCGCCGACGTGCTGCTGCCCACCCAGACGGCGTTCGAGGTCGGCGTTGCCGTCAACGCGATCGACGACGGGCCTCGCGTCCTGCGGCACGCGACCGGGTGCTACGAGCTCCGGCGGAGCGGGATCGCGCCGTGCTGCCGGCACGTCTATCGCCACGAGCGGACGCTCCTGCCGCCCGATCGCTACATCCGCGTGTACCAGCCGCCGGAGGCGCTCTGGGACGTGCCCTACTACGAGCCGGGCGGTTCGACCAGGCACCCGGTCGAGGTAGTTCAGAATTGGGGCTGGGGCCGCAGCGCTACGTATCGCCGGTACCTCGAGGAGTGCCCCGCGCCGATGGCGGCGGACGACGACGTCGTGTCACCGTTCGTGATCTTCGCGCTCGATCGGCGGATGGAGGAGACCGAGGCGGCGCCGATCCCGCTCGCGCTCGAGTACCCGGACGGGACCGTGGACCCGGCGTGGTTCGCGGCGTCGGGGGCGCTGGGAGACGTCGCAGGCTTCGGCGACAACGACGGCGAGTCCACCTCGATCGGGTATCCAGACGGGATCCGTTTTGCGGTGACGGCGGCTACTGCGCTGGCCGAGCTCCCTTCGCTCCTCGATCCGAGCGACCCGACGAGCTACGACCCGCGCCAGTACCGCTTCACCGCCGACGGCGGCGCCTTCACGGTGCGCACCGCGCTCGAGGGCGACGGGTTCAGGAACGGCGGTGCTGCCCACACCGACTTCTCCGCGCCTTGGATCCACGGCGCATTGGCCGCCCGGCGGCTCTACGCGATCCACAACGGAGGCGAGAGCCTAGACCAGGACGTCAGCTACGTCACCCACCTCACCCCCGAGACCGCCCCGCACGTCCGGGCCTTCTTCGATCCCGATGGGGACGGCAGGCTGCGCGGGTCCGTCTCCCCCGGGGGCGCCACGTACGTCGACGCGGACGCCGATGGGCTCGCGGAGTACCGCGAGGTAGTCCGCGGCGCGGCGGGGAGCGAGGGCTGCGTCGACGCGGTCCCGCCGATCCCGGGGCAGTGCTTGCTCGCGACTCTCGACGACAACTGCGCGCCCCCGCCCGGCCATGCGTCGCCCGAGGACTTCGCCAACCCCACGCAGCGCGACGTCGACGGCGACCTCGCGGGCGATGCGTGCGACCTGTGCCCCGAGATCTGGGATCCGGATCAGGCGACGTGCGCAGTCATCGGCGATCACCCCGCCGTCGATCCCGAGGTGTTCGATGGAGATCGGATCGGGGTCGCCTGTTCGCCGGACACCGACGGCGACGGAGTGCCGAACTGGTGCGACAACTGCCCCAGCATCGCGAGCCCGCTCCAGGAGGACGCGAGCTCGGACGACCGAGGCGACGCGTGCGAGGTGGACAGCGACTACGACGGCGTGGTGGACGACCTCGACGGCTGCCCGTTCACGTGGGACCCGGCGCAGGAGGTGTGCAACGCGGACGTCCCGCAGCCCCACCCGCACAACGGCCGGCCGATGGGCGTCGCGTGCGCGCCGACGCCGTGCGCGATGATCGATCCGATCGTGACCTCGAGCACGGACGCCCGCGGCTTCGAGAGCGAGCTGCGCAACGACCTCGTCGAGGGCACGGGGTTCGTGACGCAGATGGCGCCGGTCAGCGAGACGCTGCCCAGCGGCTGCCTCGTGCGGCGGCACGACCAGACCCGGGCGGGGACCGGGCTTGTCACCACGGGGATGCGGTGGTGTCCGTGCGACGGGCTGCGCGTGGACTCGGTCGCGGCGCGGGAGCGCTGCGAGGACACGTTCGGGTGTACGCGCGAAGCCGGCGCCTACCCGATCCCCGCCATCTCGTCGGACCGGCGCTGGCGCTCGATGACGCTCGACTTCGAGCGCCCGCCGCCGATCCTCTCGCCGCGCGGCGACGAGGCCGTCCTCCCCTACGGCCCGGCGCCGCTCCGCTATGCGACGGGTCGGCCGAGGGCCGACTGCCTGCCCGAGGAGCTCCTGGTCCCCGCGCCCGCGGTCACGCCCGCGATCGGCCTGCGCGGCCGCTGGGACTTCGCGGGCGACGCCGCGCGCGAGCACGCGGCGCTGATCGCGGAGCTCACCGCGTGCGACCCGACGTGCCCCGGCACCTGCAACGCGCTCGGCGTCTGCGATCCCTCGGGCGCACGGCCCGCTCCCTATCTCACCGACCGCGTGAACCCCTTCTCGAGCGAGTCGCTCGTGCGCGCGGTCGGCTGGGCGCATTCGGTCCGGTACGAGCGGTGCGACGTGAGGCCGTGCGCCGGGGCGGGCGGCACCCGGCCGGGCGGCGGCGCGCTCGGCTCGCGCGGCGCGGGAAGCGACCAGGCGAGCCACTATTGGTCGGGCGAGACGGTGGCTCGCACCTTTACCTCGGGCCGCGAGCCAGACTTCGCCCCGTGGTTCCCCTTCCTCATCCCGTTCCCCGACATCTGCTGGTTCTGCGCCGACGCGTTCCCCGATCTCTGGCTCTCCCATCGCGCCTGCGGCGCGAGCGGCTGCGCGGCGGACTGGGTCGCGCGGGCCGAGGGCGCGGACGTGCCGGTCAACGACCTACTCACCATGGGCGCGCACATCGCGTTGACACAGCTCGAGCTGGCGTGGGTCCTCCCGCGCGAGCTGAAGGAGCACCTCGGCGAGGGCGCCGTGCTCGGTGTCGGCCTCGACGCGCAGGCCCAGGTCATCGCGCAGCTCGCGGTCACCGACGCGGGCACCCTCGGCCTCGTCGAAGAGAAGGGCGACCCGCTGCCGCCGCCGCCCAACCCGAACGAGATCCAGGCCGCCGACGTCGCGTTCCCGCAGCGGGCCTCGGACGGCTGCCGGATGGACGCGCCCCGCGCGCGTGCGGGCGCCGTGTTCCTCCTCGGGAACCTGCGCGCGCTCGCCGCCGTCGGCGGCGAGGGCGCGGGCAGCGATCACGTCACCTTCACGCACCTCGACACGGGCAGGATCCACTCGATCCCGCTCGTCGGCGTGCGGCCGGGCCCGGTCCTCGCGGCGGCGATGCACGTCACGCGGATGGAGGCGCTCGTGCTCGACGAGCACGTGGAGCCGCCGCGCGGCCGCGGCGCGCGCGGTCGCGGCGCGGTCTTCGCGCGGTTCCTGGTGGTCGATCTACGGAGCGGGGAGTCGCGCGAGCTGCTGCGGTTCCCGCGGGCCGCGGCGTTCGATCGCTACCAGTTGGTCGGCCTCGCGGACGGCCGCTACGGGCTCGTGGCCACGCACGAGCGCTCGGAGCGAACGTGGGTGTTCGCGCTCGCCCCCAGCCCGGGCGGGCTCGCGCTCACGGGCTGGCGGCGGCTGCGCGGGGTGCCCCTCGGCCCGCCGGTGAGCTCGGTCCGCGGCCTGTCGATCCCGTTCCTCGCTCGCGGCGCGCGGACGTGGACGCCGGTCGGCGTGCGGGCGCCGGACTTCGCGCCGTGCCGGCAAGACGACTTGCGGTCGGTCCTCTGATGTCGCGGGGGAGCGGAGCGCTCGTCGCGTTCATCGCGCTCGCGTGCAGCGGCGAGCCCGCGCCCGACGCGGGCGACGCCTCGTCCGATGCGGGCCCGGACGCGGGCCATGACGCCGGCCGCGACGCCGGCCTCCGCGACGCGGGGCACGACGCGGCGGGCGACGACGGCGGCCCGCCGAGCGCCTGGCAGCTCCTGCCGGGCCTGCCCGATGGCTGCGTCGTCGAGTACACCACCGAGCCCACGGAGCTCGAGCCGTTCGAGCGCGCACCGTGCGCCGACCGGCCCGGCTGCGAGCTCCTGATGCCCAGCTGGGAGTGGGGCCGCGTGGAGATGCGGGTCGATGGCGGCGTGATGAACGCCGACCCGCCCGCCTTCTTCTTCTCGCGGGACGGCCCCCTCGGCCACTGGGAGAAGTGGCTCGTGACGGAGGACGGCACCGCGCGCGTGGGCGTGCGTGGCGACCTGGATCACTGCTACCCCGCCCCGTTCGGGGCGTCGACCGTCGCCTCCGGGGTCAGCGTGCGCGAGCCCTCCGAGGATCGCGAGTACAACCACCACTGGGTGTTCGAGGGCTCGCTCGCCGAGGGTCCGAGCACGAACCACGGACGCCTCAGCGACCTCGTCCCCGGCACGAGCGGCTTCGATGACATCGTCGTCGGTAGGTCGCGCCTCGCCGTCGAGTCCGCGCCGCTCCACACGATCCTCGACGTGCCCTTCGAGGGTGAGGCGCGGATGATCGCCGACGGCACCGACGGCGGCGAGACCTACGTCGCCGCCATCGTGAACGACACGGTCTTCTACGACGTGTACGGCGGCCGCCACCACATCCGCGCTGCCACGGCGGGCGAGCGTGGGCGCGTGCTCATCGATCCGCCCGACGCGGAGGCGATCCGCGTGATGACCGACGGCACCGACCTGGCCTGGATCCAGGCCTACGGTCGCGTCGAGCACTACGAGTTCGAGCGGCTCGAGCTCTGGGCCTCGCCCTACGCCGAGCGCGCCGAGGATCTCGTGCCGAGGCGCGTCGCCCCGCTGACGTCGACCGTCCCGTACCCGCCGGCGACCCTCGGCGCGGGCTACGTGGCGATCCGCGAGTCGGCGATCACCCTCATCCGACTCTCCGACGGGGCGCGCGCGAACATCCCGCGCGTGGTCGGCGTGTCGGGCTTCCCGCTTGCCGCCGCGTACAGTACACCCCCGCACATCGCGATCCCCACTAGCCAGGGCGCGTCGCCCCCCACCGATCTCGCGGTGATGCTGATCCAGCTCGACTCGCTCGAGTTCGTCGTCCCGTGATGCCCAGTCGACGCGCCGGTGAGCTCGCTGCCGGGGCTCCCGTTCCCCGCCCGCGGCGCGCGGATGGGGGCGCCGGTCGGGGTGCGGGCGCCGGACTTCGCGCCGTGCCGGCAAGACGACTTGCGGTCGGTGCTGTGATGTCTCGGGGCAGCGGAGCGCTCGTCGCGTTCATCGCGCTGGCGTGCAGCGGCGAGCCCGCGCCCGACGCGGGCGACGCCTCGTCCGATGCAGGCCGGGACGCGGGCCATGACGCCGGCCACGACGCCGGCCCCCGCGACGCGGGCCACGACGGGGCCGGCGACGACGGCGGACCGCCGAGCGCGTGGAGGCTCCTGCCGGGTCTGCCCGAGGGCTGCGTCGTCGAGTTCACGACCGAGCCGACCGAGCTCGAGCCGTTCGAGCGCGGGCCGTGCGGAGACCGGCCCGGCTGCGTGCGCATCGCGCCGAGCTGGGAGTGGGGGCGCGTGGAGATGCGCGTCGAAGGGGGCGTGATGAACGCCGACCCCCCTGCGTTCTTCTTCACGCGCGACGGACCGCTCGGGCACTGGGAGAAGTGGCTCGTCACGGAAGACGGCACGGCCCGCGTCGGGGTGCGCGGGGACTTCGATGGCTGCTATCCCGGGCCGTTCGGGGCGTCGACCGTCGCCTCCGGGGTCAGCGTCCGCGAGCCCTCCGCGGATCGCGAGTTCAACCACCACTGGGTGTTCGAGGGCTCGCTTGCCGACGGTCCGACCACGAACCACGGACGCCTAAGCGATCTCGTCCCGGGAACGAGCGGCTTCGACGACCTCGTCGTCGGCACGTCGCGCCTTGCGGTCGAGTCCGCCCCGCTCCACACGATCCTCGACGTACCGTTCGAGGGCGAGGCGCGGATGATCGCCGACGGCACGGACGGCGGCGAGACCTACGTCGCGGCCATCGTGAACGACACGGTGTTCTACGACGTCTACGGCGGCCGCCACCACATCCGCGCCGCGACGGCGGGCGAGCGCGGGCGCGTGCTCATCGATCCGCCGGACGCGGAGGCGATCCGCGTGATGACCGACGGCACCGACCTGGCCTGGATCCAGGCCTACGGTCGCATCGAGCACTACGAGTTCGAGCGGCTCGAGCTCTGGGCCTCGCCCTACGCCGAGCGCGCCGAGGATCTCGTGCCGAGGCGCGTGGCCACGCTGGCGTCGACCGCCCCCTATCCCCCGGCGACGATCGGCGCCGGCCACGTGGCGATCCGGGAGTACGACGCGGTGGCGATGAACAGCGTCATCCGGGTCATCCGCCTCTCCGACGGGGCACGGGCCGACATTCCGTCGCTCTCCGGTGGCTTCCGCATCGGCGCGGCGTACATCTCGCCCGAGCGCATCGCGATCCCCGTCACCCTCGGCGCGACCCCGCCCACCGACGTCGCCATGTGGCTGATCGATCTCGACTCGCTCGACTTCGTCGCGCCATGAGGAGCACGCGAGCGCCGACCGCGTCGACCGATCCCACGGCTCGGTCCGCGGTGGCGCTCGTCGCGTTCACGTCGATCTCCATCGCGTGCTCTCCGCGCATCGAGGTCGGTACGCGCTGCGAGCCGGGAAGCGGAGTCGTGGAGATCCACCACGAAGAGCTCGCAGCCTATCCCCGCGAGTGCATCCACCCCCACGGGTTCGCCGCGCCGAACTGCTCGCTCGTGTGCTCGGGGCCCCCGGGCTGCGAGGGCGAGGCCGGGTTCACGTGGTGGATCCAGGGCTTCGGGGTCAATGAGTCGGGGATCGAATGGTGTGGCTGCGACGGGCAGACGCAGAGCGTGCTGTACCGCGGGATCGACGCGATCACGGACCTGCCCCTCCAGCGCTTTCGCTGGTACGGGAGCTGTGAGGAGCCGTGCCGAGATCTCGTCGACTTCGAGTATCGAGGCATGCCTGGTTTCCCGATCAACCCCGTCTGCACCGAGTGCGGTGACGCGCGCTGGGTCGACGGCGGCTGCGTCCACCCCTTCGGGCTCGTGCTCCCCCAGGCGTGCTGCGACTGCGAGGGCGCGGCGCTCGACGTGGACGGGACCTGCCGCGCCGGCCTCGCGCCCGGCGCGCTCGAGCTCGCCGCGGCCTGCTGCGAGTGCGACGGAGCGATGGAGGTCGAGGGCGAGTGCCGGAGCCCCGCGGGGCTCGCGCTCCCCTCGCCGTGCTGCGACTGCACGGACGCCTGGATCGACGCCGACGGGTC
>JAYRVK010001315.1:0-1822 GCA_041918555.1 Sandaracinaceae bacterium | reverse complement strand
GCGTGGCGTCCGAGCTCCGCTGCGACGAGGCGGGCGAGTGCGACTTCCGCCTCGCGATCGACGAGCCCTGCGCCGAGGATCGCGACTGCGAGACCCTCTTCTGCCGGAGCGGGTTCTGCTTCGAGGCGACCCCCGACGCGACGTACTGCGTGGACCTCGGGGTGCCCGGCCCCGCATTCGAGTAGAACGGAGGCCCGGCATCCCGTAGCTTGTGAGCTCGAAGCTCTGGCTCGGGGATAGGTCGGGATGAACAGATGGGTGTTGTTGCGCCGGCTCGCGGGAGCCGGCGCGGTCCTCGGTGCGTTCGGCCTCGTCGCGCCCGGGTGCGCCGAGTTCGACACGACGCCGGTCGCGGTCGAGCACGGCAGCCTCGGCGAGGAGATCGTGCAGGTCTTCTGCGAGCGGATCGCCGCCGAGGCCCACCCCGAGGACGTGACGGGCGCGCGGTGGAAGCCCGTGTGCGAGGGCCGCGAGGCCCCGCCCGCCGACGCGCCGCCGCGGCTCGTCGCGCTGATGGCGAACCGCGCGCGCCTCGCGGACGCGCTCGACCGCACGCTGCCCGAGGAGATGGGCGACGAGCTCGGGCACTTCCTGAACGAGCTGCTCCCGTTCTTCGATCCCCCCGAGGAGCGCCTGCCCACGCAGACGAGGCGCCTCGCCGACTTCCTCGATCGGCTGAGCGCGAACGACGCGGCGATCGCCGCCCTCGAGCGGCTCGGGACGCGGCGCGGGTATCGACCGCTCCGGCTCGCGCTCGGGGTGACGCGCCCGGTCCTCGCGTACCCGGAGTTCGATCAGTTCACCGACCTCGCGCTCGAGGTGCTCCTCGAGGGCGCCGCCGCGGAGGAGTTCGACGATCTCAGCGCCGCGCTCGCGCTCGAGATGGCGACGATGGAGCTCGATCCGAGCGACGACGAGGGCGCGCGCAGCACGCTCGCGCTCACGCGCCGGCTGATGTTCACCGAGGACGACCTCTTCGCGAGCGGGCGCCCGAGCTGGGTGGTGAGCCGCGATCTGCGCGGGCTGTCGCTCCCGAGCCCCGCGGGCGGCACGCTCCCGGCGCCGTTCGTCGACGCGGATCTCGACGGGCTCGCCGACATCGACGGGCTCGGGCGCTTCACCGCGGCGGGCGGGGCGCTGCTCGAGCTCCCGACGCCGTTCCGCGTGGTCGACGAGGGCGCGGTCCCGCGCGACACGTCGGGGCGCGCGCTGCGCTCCGACGGGACGCGCGTGTGGTCGTACTTCGACGCGGATCGCACGATGCTCGCGGGCCTCACCGCGGAGATGGCGCCGTGGTTCGATCCAGACGCGCCCACGTTGATGCAGATGTCGCGCGGGCTGCCGGTCCTGCTCGGGCCGGACATGCCCGCCTCGATCGCGTACGGCGAGCACTCGCACTCGTACGCGGCCTTCGACACGGGCGCCGGCCCGATGTTCGACGCGGTCCACGCGCTCGGCGAGCTGATGCACCGCGACGAGACCGTCGACGCGCTCGTGGTGACCGAGCGGCTCCTGCGGGATCACGAGTCGGCGGCGGCCGGCGTGGTGCGAGGTGCAAGGTATCTTGCGGTGCGCGGCGACGACTACCCCGACGCCCGGCTCACCCCGAACAGCATCTTCTGGGACGAGATGATCGAGCTCGCGCGCCGGATCGCCCAGGAGCCGGGGATGCTCGAGGCGGTGATGCGCTCGTTCAGCGATCCCCGCTCCGCGGGGGTCGGCCCGACCTACGCGTCGTTCATGCGCCACCGCGACCGCGTGACCTGGGATCCGTCGGCGATCAACGGGCCGCCGCTCGGGCTGCCGCTCGATCAGACCGTCG
>JAYRVK010001314.1:0-14346 GCA_041918555.1 Sandaracinaceae bacterium | reverse complement strand
GGCCGCGCGTAGACGCGCTCGCAGCCGCGGAAGTCGAGGTACATCTCGTCGATCGACGCGACGCGGCTCTCGGGGGTGTAGCCCTCCGCGATCGCGCGCACCTTCTCGGCGTACTCGCCGTAGGTGCCATGGCGGGTGGGCAGATAGATGGCGTTCGGCGCGAGCCGGCCGGCCTCGGTCAGCGACATCCCCGAGCGCACCCCGAGCGCGCGCACCTCGTAGCTGCACGCGGTCACCACCCCGCGCGAGCCCGGTCGCCCCCCGACGATGACGGGCCGGCCCTCGAGCGACGGATCGAGCAGCCGCTCGACCGACACGAAGAAGGTGTCGAGGTCCAGGCAGACGATCCGCGCGAGCCGGTCCACGCCCCGGACTGTACGCCTGAACAGGCTCCGAGGCTGATCTGATGAGGGACACTGTTTCGTAACGGCTCAGTTTCGATGAGCCGAACCGGCCCGGTCTGGGGGCGGGCGTTCGAACGAGGGAGGGGGCCACGGCGCGCGCTCGCGCGCGCTGGGGGAGGGGGCGCGCAGCCCCCTCGGCAACTCAGAGCGCGAGCTCGCCGAGGAGCGGCACGGTCCCGATCCGCACGCTCGGATCGATGGCGGTGAGCCCGTCGACGAGGCGCGGCAGCCGCATCGCGGGGAGGGCCTGCGCGCCGCGCTCCATCGGGGAAAAGAAGTTGTCCCAGTGCGAGAGCAGGATCGCGCCCGGCCGGAGCGCGCCCATCACGCGCTGGGTGAACCGCGCGGTCGTGGTCCACCCCGCGACGCACAGCAGCAGGAGATCCACGTCGCGCTCCGGATAGCCGTCGAGGAGATCCGCGCTCCCGAGGTGGTAGATCCGCCGGCCCGCGCCGCGCACGTCGACGCCGAACACCGCGCCGCAGCGGTAGCGGTGCGAGGCCATCGGCACCTGCTCGCAGTCGGCGATGTCGCCGGGCATCGGGATGCGGCCGAAGAGGATCGACGAGTGGCAGCTCGGGACGAAGCGCAGCGCGAAGGGGCCGACCTCCGCGCGGATCGGGTGGCGCGAGCGCAGGCTCTCGACGTCGACGATCTGGTCCTCGGGGACGCCCTCGATCCGGCACAGCGCGGCGCACGAGCGCGAGCCGAACACCCGCGCGCCGGTCGCCTTCGCGATCGCCGGGACGTCCAGGACGTGGTCGAAGTGCGTGTGCCCCGCGACGATCGCGTCGGCCTTCGACGCGTAGCGCCGCACCGCCGCGGCGTCGCTCGGGACGGGCCCGCGCGCGCACGCGAGCAGCGAGGCGCGCGTGACGTAGGGGTCGATGAGCAGCGTGTAGCCGTCGTGCTCGATCGCGAAGCCCGCGGTGCCGAGCCAGCGCACGACGATCGGTCCGCGGTCTGCGGGCACCTCGAACGCGGTCGGAGGGAACGCGAGGTCCTCGGGTCGCATCTGCCCCCGAGGGTACCAGGTCAGAAGAGGCTCAGCTGTCGCCCCCCGTGGCGCATGAAGTCGTCGCCGAGGAGCGGCAGCACGACGGCCGCCGCGGGCGCGAGCTGCTTCTCGAGGTAGTGGTGGTAGTCGAGCGGCGCGCGCACCCGCCCGAGCGGCTGCGGGCCCTGCGTCGTGATCACGTACTCGATGACGTCGGGCGCCCGCTCGAGCTGGCGCGCGGCGGCGACGTGCGGGGGGACGCTCCTCGCGTACGCGTCCACGTCGCGCCGCAGGCGCTTGCGGTAGACGAGCTCGTCGTCGAGCGCGCCCGCGAAGAGCCGGCCGCTGAGCTCGCGGATCCACGCCGCGTACGGCTCGTCCGCGAACACGCGCCGCAGGAGCTCCTTCTGGAAGCTCCGCGCGAGCGGGGTCCAGTCCGTGCGGATCGCCTCTAGGCCCTTGATCACGAGCTTGCCGTTGGCGACCCCCGCGTAGCGCTTCTTCGAGCCGACCTCGCTCCCGCGCATCGTCGGCATCAGGAACCGCTCGAACACCGTCTCGAGCTGGAGCTCCAGCGCGCTCGCGAGCTCGAAGCGCGCGCGCACCTCGTCGCGCCAGCGCGCGTTCAGCGCCTCGACCAGCGCCGCGCCGAGCGCGCGGCAGGCCGCGGCGTCTCCCGCCTCGCGGCCGAGGTGCACGAAGAGCGAGTCGGTGTCGCCGTAGATCACGCGGTGCCCGCGCGCCTCGATCCAGGCGCGCGTGGTGCGCAGGACCTCGTGGCCGCGCCGCGTGATCGAGCTCGCGAGCCGCGGGTCGAAGAACCGGCAGCCCGGCGATCCCAGCACGCCGTAGAACGAGTTCATCTGGATCTTGATCGCGCGCGAGAGCGCCTCGTCGCCGATGCGCTTGGCCTCCGCGCGCGCGCTCCAGAGCGCCTCGATCAGGCCCGGCAAGACGTGCTCGGTGCGCGAGAAGCGCGCGCCGTCGAAGCCCTCGACCGCGTCGGGGCCCGCCGCCGCGAGGCCGAGCGGGTCGACGAGGAACGTTCGGATGAGGCTCGGGTACAGGCTCTTGAAGTCGAGGACGAGCACGTTCTCGAAGAGCCCGGGCTCGGAGGCCATCACGAACCCGCCCGGGCTCGCGAGCGCGCCCTCCGGGTGCGCGGTCGTCGGCGCGACGCGGCCCCTCCGGTGCAGGCGCGGGAGGTACAGGTAGTCGAACGCGGCGACGGCGCCGGCGCGCCGGTCCATGGTGAGCCCGGTGAGGCGCTGCCGCTCGATCGCGAACTCGAGGAGCCGCGCCTCGCGGAACACGTCGCGCACGAGCCGGCAGTCCTCGAGGTTGTACTCGATCAGCTTCGGCAGGTCCTCGCGGTACATCCGCAAGATCTCTTGCAGCTTGTCGCCCGCCTTCGCGTCGATGGCCTTGCCGCGGCCGAGCAGCTTCTGCGCGACGTGCTCGAGGCTCCAGCGCTCGAAGCTCCACGTCGCGGCGCGCATGGTCGCGATCCCGTCGAGCACCACGCGGCCCGGCACGATCGCCACCGAGGGCGCGCTCGATCGATCGCCGCCGAGCACCCGGGCGACCTCGCGCCCGCGCCCGAGCCGGAAGGGGATCCCGTTCTTCCGGCAGCGGTGCTCGAGGTACGCGACGTCGAACTCGACCACGTTCCACCCGATCAGCACGTCGGGGTCCGTGATCCGCACGTGCTCGAGGAACGCCTCGAGCGCGGCCGGCTCCGTGTCGAAGTAGCGGACGCCGCGTCGCGGCGGTCCTCGGCCGCGCACGAACGCGTGCTCCTCGTCGCCGGCGACGATCGCGACGGACATCAGCGCGCCCTCCGGCCCCTCGGCCTCGACGTCGAACGAGGCGACCCTCAGCGAGGGCGTCACGTCCGCGGGCGCGAGCTCGGGATCGACGAGCTCCTCGTGATCGCCGCGCGCGATCGGCTCGCCGGTGGCGACGCAGCCCGCGGTGATCAGGCGCTCCATCAGGTAGCGATCGACGGGCTTCACGTCGACCTCCCAGCCCGGTGTGCCGGCGCGCGCGAGCCGATCCGCCTCCGCGCGCAGCGCGCGCAGCTCGCCGAAGCGCACCGCGTCGACCGGCGCGCCGCGCAGCGTGCGCAGCTCCGTCGCCTCGCGGGTCCCCGCCGAAGTCACGACCCCGCGCTCGACGAAGAAGCGCGCCTCGTGCCCGCGGATCCGCAGGCACACCGCGCCGTGCGACCCCCGGCCCCAGTACGTGAGCTCGAGCCCCTCCCGCGCCTGCCGGATCGACCGGGTCAAGAGGAAGAGCTCGCGCGTCGTCACGGCCCGAGCACGAGGAAGCTGCGCGGCGGCAGCGTCACGCTCCCGCCGGAGACGGAGCCGCCCTCGAGCAGATCCGTGTACGTCCCCGCGGGCAGGCTCACCGTGCGGCTCGCGTCCGCGCGGTTGATCGCGACGGTCACGTCGGGCGCGGCGCCGCCGCAGCCGCCCATCGCGTAGACCCACGTGTCCCGGTCCGACGAGAGCGTGCGGCGCCGCCCGCGCGTGAGCGCGCGGTTCGTGACGCGCAGCCGCGCGAGCGCGCGCACGCGCTCGCGGAGCGCGCGCTGGTGCGCGTTCAGGTCAGCGTCGTTCCACGGCATCATCCGGCGGTTGTCGGGATCGCCGCCGCCCGCGAGGCCGACCTCGTCGCCGTAGTAGAGGAGCGGGATGCCGGGGTTGGTGAACATGACCGCGAACGCGACGCCGAGGCGCTCGTAGGGCGCGGCGTCGGTCGGCTGCGCGGGCCGCCAGTCCCAACCGTTGCCGGGGTTCGATCCCTCGCGGCAGCTCGCGATCTCGCCGGACGCGAAGTGGATCGCGCGTGGGATGTCGTGGTTGCCGATCCACGTCGTCATGATCGCGCCGGCACCGTAGAACGAGTCGTTGCCGTCCATCCAGCTCGCGAAGCCGCCGAGGTCTCCGTCCGGTCGGAACACCGCCTCGCACAGGCGCGCCTTGAGCGGGAAGTCGAACTGGCCGTCGAGCCGCGTGTCGGGATCGACGAAGCGCCGCAACAGATCGCGGTCGTCGTACGCGAAGGTCTCGCCGACGAGGTAGAAGCGGCCGCCGACCGGCGCGGTGATCTCGTCGTTCAGGCGCGCGCGCAGGTCCTCGAGCCATGACAACGGGACGTGCTTGATCGCGTCGAGCCGGTAGCCGTCGAGATCGTACTCGCGCGCCCACCACAGCGCGTCGTTCACGCTCCAGGCGCGCGGCGCCGCGTTGTCGAAGTCGAACGCGGGCAGGTAGTCCGTGAACGCGCAGCGCGTGCCCCAGTACGCGTCGTCCCAGAGGTTCTCCGGGCCGCAGAGGGGAAGGCGGCCGTCGCGGTAGGCGAACCAGTCCGGGTGCGCGCGGTAGAGGCCGCTCCCGATGTCGACGTGGTTCATCACGTAGTCGAAGAGCACGCGGAGCGGCGCGCCGTCCGCGCCCTCCGTCGCGTGCGCGGTGTCGACGAACGTCCGCAGCGCGGCCTCGCCGCCGATGCGCGACTCCACGACCGGCCGCGGCGAGGGCGCGAACGGATCGGAGTAGTCGATGTTCGGCGGCGCCGGCCAGTAGCCGTGGTAGCCGGAGTAGGTGTGCATGTCGCTGCGCGGATCGATCGCGGCGCCGGCGAGATCGCGGTTGTCGTACGGCGCGCTCAGCCACACCGCGGTGACGCCGAGATCCGCGAGGTAGTCGAGGCGGTCCGTCGCGCCCGCGAGATCCCCGCCCTCGTACTGCCCGCTCGGGCCGGTGCGCGCGTCGCCGTCGGTCACGCCCGCGACGGGGTCCGCGCGGCCGTCCGAGTCGGCGAAGCGGTCGACCATCGCGAAGTACATCACCGCGTCGCGCCAGTCGAAGTCCTCGAGCTCGCCGCAGCCGGTGGTGCACACGAAGAGCACCGAGTTCTGCCCACCGAAGCCGTCGTCCACGCGCTCGGCCGAATTGGGGTCCGCGATCCAGTCGGTGCCGTCGACGATGAGCTTGTACTCGTGGCGGCCGAACGGCTCGACGAGCGTGGTGAGCTCCCAGTTGCCCGCGCCGTCATTCACCATCTCGAGCGCGCCCTCGGTGGGGTCGCGCGCCCACTCGGCGGGCATGCCCGCGCGCGGCGTGAACGTCCCGCTGATCCACACGCTCGAGGCGCCCGCGTTCGCGTAGCGGAAGGTGACCTCGTTGCAGGGGGGGGGCGGGGGGCCCGCGTCGACCATCGGGCCGACCCCCGCGTCGCTCGAGCACGACGCGTCGCCGCCGATCCCGCCCTCGCCGACGCAGCGGTCGCGCCAGCCGGGGAAGGGGTCCGCGTCGCGATCGATGCTCGGACCGCCGTCGACGGTCGGCGGCATCACCATGCCCTCGACGGTGCAGCCCGAAGCGAGGGCGAGGATGGCGGCGAGGAACCGGGGGAGCTCGTGGTGACGCATGACGACCCTTCGCGTAACTCAGGCGGGAGAGACTATTGCTCCGTCGCGCGGTCGTGTCCATACGAGGGCCCCCGATGTCGTCCCCCGTCCGAGCGGAGCTCACCGCGCTCCTGCGCCTCGCCGCCCCGCTCCTCGCGACGGGGCTCGGCCACATGCTGCTCGGCGTGGTCGACACCGCGATCGTCGGCCGGCTCGGCGAGGGGCCGCTCGGCGCGGTGGGGCTCGGCAACAACGTGTACTTCACGGTGAGCGTGCTCGGCTTCGGCTGGATGCTCGCGCTCGATCCGCTGATCGCGCAGGCGGTCGGGGCGCGCGAGCCCGAGGCCGCGCGGGCGCACGTGTGGCAGGGCGTGTGGGTCGGCCTGCTCGGCACGCTGCCGCTGACCGCGGTGGTGCTCGCCCTGGCCTACGGGATCGAGCGCTTCGGCGTGCCGGCCGAGACGGCGCGCGACTACACGCCCTACCTCGTCGCGCGCGCGCCCGGGCTCTTCCCCTTCATGCTCGTCGCCGCGTGCCGCTCGTTCCTGCAGGGCCACGAGATCACGCGGCCGCTCCTCCTCTCGGTCGTGATCGCCAACGTGATCAACGCCCCGCTCACGTGGGCGCTCGTCTTCGGCGCGGGCCCGGTGCCGGCGATGGGGGCGGCGGGGGCGGGGCTCGCGAGCACGGTCGCGACGGTGGTGCAGGCGGTGGTCCTCGCCGCCGCGGTGCGCGCGGAGTGGGGTCCGCACCGCGGGTGGCGTGGGCCCGACGGCGCGGCGATCCGGAAGGTCTTGCGGCTCGGCACGCCGATCGGCCTCCAGCTCGTCGCCGAGGTCGGGAGCTTCACGATCGTCGGCGTCCTCATGAGCACGATCGGCCCGCGCGCGCTCGGCGCGCACCAGGTCGCGCTCACGCTCATCTCCACGACGTTCCAGGTGGCGCTCGCGCTCGGCGCCGCGACGGCGACCCGCGTCGGCCACGCGATCGGTCGCGACGCTCCGACGGAGACGCGGCGCTCGGGCCTCACCGGGATCGCCGCGGGCGGTGCCGCGATGCTCTTCGGCGCCGTGCTCCTGCTCGTGGTGCCCGGCCCGCTCGCGCGGATCTTCACCGACGAGCTCGGCGTGGTGCGCGCGGCGGTGCCGCTCCTCGCGGTGGCCGCGGCGTTCCAGCTCTTCGACGGGGTGCAGGCGGTCGCGGCGGGCGCGCTCCGCGGCGCGGGCGACACGCGCTGGCCGCTCGCCTCGAACCTCGTCGGCCACTACGCGATCGGCGTCCCGCTCGGCGCGCTCCTCGCGTTCGGGCTCGGCTGGCGCGCCGTCGGGCTCTGGTGGGGCCTCAGCGCGGGGCTCACCGCGGTCGCGATCGCGCTGACCGCGCGCTTCTGGATCCTCACCCGGGGCCGCGTCGCGCGCGCCTAGCGGACTTGCGCTCGTTCGCTCGCGCCCCAGAGTGACGGTCGTGCCCCGCTGGCAGCGCTACACGGACCCTCCCTCGATCGAGCGTCACGTCCACCCGGTGCCGGCGCACCTCGCGTCCCTCGACGGGGTCACGATCGTCCAGGTCTCCGACCTCCACGTCGGCCGCTACATGCGCGGCGAGCTGTGGGAGGCGCACGTCGCGCGGATCAACGCGCTCGCGCCCGACCTCGTGGTGATCACCGGCGACGCGATGGACTGGGCGCGCTGGTACGAGGAGGACTTCGTGGCGCCGCTCGACGCGCTCGCGCCGCGCGTGGCCGCGCTCGCGATCCTCGGAAACCACGACTTCTACTTCGGCGCGGGCCGCCTCGCGGCGGGCTACGCGCGGAGCAAGACGGTGCGCCTCCTGCGCGGGGAGCGCTGGGAGTCGGACGCGCTCGCGGGCCTGAGCATCTGGGGCATCGACGATCCGATGACCTCGCTCACGATGAGCGCGACGTACCCCTCGCTCCGGCGGTGGGCGGCCGACGAGCTCGATCCGAACCGCTTCAACCTCCTCCTCTCGCACCGGCCCGACGCGTTCGAGTACGCGCCCGAGCTCGGCTTCGATCTGCAGCTCTCGGGGCACACCCACGGCGGGCAGATCGTGGTCGCGCCCTGGGGCAGGAAGCTCCACATCGCGTCGGTGCTCGGCCCCTGGGATCAGGGCGCCTTCGAGGCGCGGAGCGCGCGCCTCTACGTGAGCCGCGGCCTCGGCTTCGCCGGCGTGCCGTACCGTCGCGACTGCCCGACCGAGATCACGGTGCACGAGCTCCGCGCCGAGCGCCCGCTCGCGATGGCCGTGTAGTCAGCGCTCGGAGACGTGCAAGTCGACTTGCACGTCTCCGACCGGGCGATCCATGTGCGGCCACGGATCCCAGTAGCGGAGATCCTCTGTCATCGCGGCGCCGCGCGCGAACGCCGCGCGGAACGGGGCGAGCGCGAAGTGCCCGGGGGACGGCTTGGTGTTGGGCATGATCTCCACGCCGAGGTGGAAGAGGTAGAGCGCCACGAGGGTGACCGAGACCCCGTCCTCGCCCATGTAGCCCGCTTCGAAGCCGCCGATCTCGAGCTCGCCCGCGGGGTCCGTGGCGTAGCCGCCGAGCACGTGACCGACGTCGTGGAAGAGCACCACCTCGGGGGCCGATCCCTCCTCCCCGGGGAGCGGGAATTCGCGGCGGCGGAAGTGCGCGAAGAGCTCGCGGCCGAGGGTCCCCGCGGGGAGCTGCTCGAGCGCGAGGTAGCGCGCGGCGAGCTCCGGGTCGGCCTTGCCGCGCGCCTGCGCGGCCACCTCGAGCAGGCCGCGCAGGCCCTCCTCGCGGTGATCCGCCCGATCTTGTTCGCGAGGAACGAGCGCCGCATCAGGTCGAAGCCGACCAGGCGCAGGCGCCCGGCGAGGAACATCTCCATCTGAAGGATCGCGGGCTCGAGGACCCCGAGGTGCTTCGCGATCCGCTTGGCCTCCGCGATCTCGGCGGGGTCGACGACGCCGTCCATCATCGCCATCAGCACGAGCCGCTGGACGAGCGCCGCGCGGTGCGCCGGATCGGAGATCGAGCGCGCGAGCGCGTCGAGGTCGAGCGCGGGGCAGGGCCCTTCGAACCCGAGGAGCGAGGCGTGCACGTCGAGCAGCTCGCGCTCCGCGTCGGCGATCGCGCCGTCCGCGCGGGCGACGGCCTCGAGCGCGGCGAGGGCCTGGGGCGCTTGCTCGGGGGACAGATCGAGCGGCTTCATCGATCGCGAAGATACCCGAGCGGGGAACCTCTGCGGCGCGCGGCGTACACATCCTCGTGCGCTGGCTCGTCGCGTCCGTCCTCGTCCTCGCCGCGTGCGGCGGCGCGCCTCCTCCGGCGCGCCCGGCGCCGGAGCCGATCGCGCGCCCCGCGCCGCGCCTGCTGCCGCCGGTCACCGACCGCGATCTCCTGGACGAGCCGCTCGTGGCGTCGGAGCGCGTGGAGCTCCCGGTCTCCGACCGCGCGCCGAGCCGCGTGGAGCACCTGAGGACGCTGCGGCCCGCCTTCGTGCGGTGCGGTGCGCGCGCGAGGGGTGCGCTCAGCGCAGCGTTCGGCGCGTGCGCCTGCGAGGTGATGTGCCGCGCGCGCTTCCCCGCGGAGGAAGAGATCACCACGATCCGCTTCCCGTTCCTCGACGTCGACGGCCTCGCGTTCACGATCGAGCCCGACGGCCGGGTGTCGGCCTGCGAGTACTCCGTGAGCGGCACGGTGCTCGCCGATGCGCGGTGCGGCGAGCTGCCCAGCGCGTTCCGCTCGCTCGCCGTCTCTCCGCTCGACCTCGACGGCCCGTAGCGTATCCTCCGCGCCTCTCGCGCTTCCGAAAGAGGAGAAAGTGAGCCCTCGATTGAAGACCACGGCTTCGCTGCTCGCGGCGCTCGCCTCGGGCCCGCTCGCGCTCGGGTGTTCGGGCACCTCCGAGGATCCCGCCGACGAGAATCCGTCGGGCGGCGGCGATCCCGAGGAGGACGGCGCACGCACGCTCGCGCCCGCGGCCGTGGCCGACGCGGCGTTCCTCGAGGCGTACTCCGAGACGAACCGGTATCGGCTCGGGTTCCCGCGCCTCGTGACCGTGCTGCGCGACGGGAGCGGCGTGCTGTTCCTGCGCTCGGGCGGTCGCAGCTTCGAAGGGAAGCTGTACTGGTTCGACGCGGCGAGCGGCGAGGAGCGCGAGCTGCTCACCGCGGCGATGCTCCTCGGCGGCGGCGAGGAGGAGCTCAGCGCCGAGGAGGCCGCGCGCCGCGAGCGCATGCGCCTCACCGCGACGGGCATCGCGTCGTTCTCGGTGAGCCGCGACGGCGCGACGATCCTCGTCCCGCTCTCCGGGCGCCTGTTCCTCGTGGATCGCGCCTCGATCGGCCAGCCCGGCGCGATCCGCGAGATCGAGAGCGACGCGGGCGGCGCGATCGATCCGCGGTTCTCGCCGAGCGGCTCGCACGTCGCGACCGTGCGCGAGGGCGACCTCTACGTGATCGACGTGGCGACCGGCGCGGAGGCGCGGCTCACCACGCGCGCGAGCGAGGAGATCGAGAACGGGCTCGCCGAGTTCGTCGCGCAGGAGGAGATGGACCGGATGCGCGGCTTCTGGTGGTCGCCCGACGGCCAGTCGATCCTCTACCAGGAGACCGATCACGCGGGGATGGAGCGCATGCACATCCTCGATCCGATGCACCCGGAGGCCGAGCCGCGCGCCTGGCCGTACCCGCGGCCCGGCGAGGCGAACGCGTCGGTGCGGCTCGGGCTGATCCCGATCCGCGGCGGCGCGACGCGCTGGATCGAGTGGGATCGCGAGGCGTTCCCGTACCTCGCGAGCGTGGTGTGGCAGACGGAGGGTCCGCCGACGATCCTCGTGCAGGACCGCGAGCAGCAGCGCGCGTCGCTCCGCACGATCGATCCGGCGACCGGGGCGACGACCGAGCTCCTCGTCGAGGAGGACGCGGCGTGGCTCAACCTCGATCAGACGGTGCCGCGCTGGATCCGCGACGGCTCGCAGTTCCTCTGGAGCACGGAGCGCGACGGGCGCTTCGCGCTCGAGCTCCGGCTCGCGGACGGCTCGCGGGTGCGCGCGCTCAGCACCGGGGAGCTCGACTACCGCTCGCTCGCGGGCGTCGACGAAGAGGCCGGCCTCGCGTGGATCCACGCCAGCGAGGAGCCCGCCGAGACGCACGTGTACCGCGTGCGGCTCGACGGGGAAGGCGACCCCGAGCGGCTCACCGAGGAGCCGGGCGAGCACTCGGCCGTCGTCGCGCACGACGCGAGCCTGTGGGTGCACACGCGCTCGACCCAGGACGGCGAGGACGCGAGCGTGGTGCGCCGCGCGAACGGCGCCGAGGTCGGCGCGCTCGGCTCCGAGGCGGAGGACCCGCCGTTCGCGCCGAACCTCACGTTCGAGACGGTGGGCCGGCGCGAGTGGCGCGCCGTGATCGTGCGCCCGCGCGACTTCGACGAGACGCTCCGCTACCCGGTGATCCTCCACGTGTACGGCGGCCCGCACTCGCGGCAGGTCACGCACACCCAGCGGCCGTACCTCCTCGACCAGTGGCACGCGGATCACGGGTTCGTCGTGATCCTGATCGACGGACGCGGCACGCCCGGCCGCGGGCGCGAGTGGGAGCGCGCGATCGACGGAGACTTCATCTCGGCGCCGCTCGAGGACCAGGTCGAGGCGCTCCAGCAGCTCGGCGACCGGCACCCGGAGCTCGACCTCGAGCGCGTCGGCGTGTGGGGCTGGAGCTTCGGCGGCTACTTCGCGGCGATGGCCGCGCTGCGCGAGCCCGAGGTGTTCCGCGCCGCGGTCGCGGGCGCGCCGGTGAGCGAGTGGCGCGACTACGACACGCACTACACCGAGCGCTACCTCGGGCTCCCCGAGGCGGAGGGCGAGGAGGGCGCGTACTCGCGGAGCTCGGTCCTGACCTTCGCGGTCGAGGCGGAGCCCGAGGATCTGCGACCGATGTTGATCGTCCACGGGACGGCCGATGACAACGTGTATTTCAGTCATTCACTCAAGCTCCAGAACGCGCTCTTCCGCGCGGGCCGGCCGAGCGAGCTCCTCGCGCTGAGCGGCCTGACCCACATGGTCCCCGAGCCCGTGGTGATGACGCGGCTCCAGCAGCGCGTGATCGGCTTCTTCGAGCAGCACCTCCGGGGCGAGTGATGCGCCGAGGATCGGTCCCCGCCGCGCACTCGATGGACACGACCTGGTTCGCGATCGATGCGGACGGGTTCGTGGCGGCGTTCGACACCGGCGAGGCGGGCGCGCTCCCGAACGCGGCGGCCGCGGGGCCCGAGGGCGGGGACTTCGACGCGTGGCCCCTCGAGCTCGTGCTCGTCGCGCGCGCCCTCGCCGAGGGCACGTTCCCCGACGAGGAAGACGAGGACCTCCCGCTCCCGAAGTACCCGCAAGACGTCGTGCTGGTGCTCGCGCCCGACCCGGAGGAGGCGCCGACGACCTACCGCGACGCGGCCGGGCGGACGTACTCCGTGCACGATCGGCTGGGGAAGGGTTGGCTGGTGTTGCGCGACGCGGAGCCGCGGGTCGTCGCGTCGAGCCGCGCGGTCGAGCCGGATCGGCTCGCGAGCCTCGCCGAGGACGCCGGCGTCGCGCGCGTGATCTTGGCGGACGAGATCGCGTACTGGCGCGAGGACGGCGGCGGGGCGCTCTTTCGCTTCGCGAATTCGGACTACGGCGATCCCGGGGCCTACGGGCGGGAGACCGCGCCGATCGATCCGCTCGACGCGGCGAGCCTCCCCGCGGAGCTGCGCGAGAAGGTGTCGGCGCTCCGGCTCGACGTCCGCTTCGCCGACGCGGCCGCGCTGCACTTGGCCGACCTGCTGTCGGACGACGAGTGCCAGACGTGGGGGGACACCGGGCTGCGCGGCGAAGCTCCCGACGAGGGCGGCGCCGACGCGCGCGCCCCGGCCGCCCGGGCCCCCGCGACCGGCGGCCGCAACGCCACGCTCGCGGTCGCCGCGATCGCGCTGCTCGCGCTGGTCGCCGTCCTCTACTGGCTGTGGCGATGAGCGCGCTCCGGCGCGTCTCCGTCGAGCCGTCTCGGAGGTGCAAGAAGGCTTGCGCGTTCTGCTACAACGGCTCGGGCCCCGAGGCGGCCGGCGAGTGGACCCGAGAGGAGCTCGTCGCCTTCGCGCGCGACCTCGCCCGGCACGGCGTCGAGGCGCTCTCGCTCGGGGGCGGCGAGCCGCTCGAGTGGGACGGTGTCTTCGAGGTCCTCGAGGCGCTCGACGGCGTGCTCGCGCGCTCGCTCACCACGAACGGCCTGCCCCTCGACGAGCCCGGCGTGCTCGACCGCCTCGTCGCGGCGCGCCCCGACAAGGTCCACGTCTCGATCCACGACCCGCGGGCGCGCGGCGAGGTGCGGCGGGTGATCGCGCAGGTCCACTTGCTCGCTTCGCGCGGGATCCCGAGCGGCGTGAACCTCCTCGTCGCGCGCTCGCGGCTCGGCGCGGCGAGCGCGGCGGCGCGGGCGCTGCGGGCCGCGGGCCTCGGGAACGAGCGGATCGTGTACCTCCCGATGCGCGGCGCGGACACGCCGCGGCCCGCCGAGCTCCACGCGGTCGCGGGAGGCCCGTTCCAGTCGATGACGTGCCTGCGCGCGTGCGGCGCGAGCCCGCGCTTCGCGTCGATCGCCGCGGATCGCAGCGCGGCGTGGTGCAGCTACACGCGCACGCGTCGGCGGGTGAGCGCGCCGACCCACGCGGCGCTGGTGGCGGCGCTCGACGGCCTCGGGCTCGCGCGGTGCGACGGCGAGCAGCTGGTGCGGCTCGATCAGGGGCAGGCCAATCGCGCGCGGGAGAGCGCGTACTCGTCGAGGTAGATCTCGAGCGGGCCCTGCGTGGGATCGGTGTAGTCGATGCCGGTCGCCGCGTACGTGAACTCGCCGATCGGCAGCGTGTCGAGGGCGGTCCTCGACGCGGCGAGCGCGCCGTCCATGTAGACCTCGACGGTGCCGGCGGTCTCGGAGACCGCGACGTGGAGCTCGAAGCAGACCCAGCGGTCGCGCGGGAAGATCAGGCGGTCGAAGTCCGAGACGTACGTCGACGAGACCGTCGAGTACGCGCCCGCGCGGCCGTCGCGGCCGATCCCGAGGGACACGCCCTGGTACGGCATCACCACGCTGCCGACGTAGAGGAACGTGAAGTCGAAGATGGTCGCGGACGCGGGCACGTAGATGTTCGTGCGCACCCAGAGGTCGCCGTCGTTGAACGGGCCCAGCCCGTCGGCGCGCACCGCGGCCTGCCCGTTCACCGCGGGGGTCTCGGGGTGCAGCGAGTACGCGCCGACCGCGGAGAAGCTCGTCGAGCGCTCGAGGCTGCCCGCGCGCTCGGTGCGCCCCGCCCACGGACCCGGGTCGCGCTCGTAGCCGTCGCACACGACCGCGCTCGCGAGCGGTCCGTCGCAGCCCGTCTCGCCGGCGCCCGAGTCGGGGGGGGGGGCGGGCCGCGCGCCGCGGGCGGGGCCCCCGGCGGGGGGCCCGGCGCCGCCGCCCGCCGCCGGGGGGGCCCCGGCCCCCGGGGGGGCCGCCGCGCGGGGGCC
>JAYRVK010001313.1:0-4613 GCA_041918555.1 Sandaracinaceae bacterium | reverse complement strand
CGAAGACCGCGTCGTGGTGGTGGACGCTCCCGAGGTCGAGGATCGTGGTCGTGCCGCCGAGCAGCAGCTCGGCGAGGCCGAGCTCCGCGCTCGCGCGCATGCTCCGCGCGTCGTGCGCGGCCTCGAGCGGCCAGATCCGCTCGCGGAGCCAGCGCATCAGCGGCAGCTCGTCGGCCATCCCGCGGAAGAGCGCCTGGCAGAGGTGGACGTGCGACTGGATCAGCCCCGGGAGCACCGCGCAGCCGCGCGCGTCGATCAGGTGCGCGGGCCCGCGCGGGCGGAGGCGTGGTCCGACGGCGACGACCCGGTCGCCCTCGAGGAGCACGTCGCCGCGCGGCAGCACGCGCCGCGCGGCGTCCATCGTCACCACCGCGCCGCCGCGGATCAGGATCGAGCGCTCAATCACCGTTGACCAGGTGCGACGCATCGAAGGCGTGCGGGAGGAGCGCGGCGACCTCCGTGTCGAGGCGGCTCGGGTCGGTCGCGCTGATGCAGCGGACGGGGAAGCTCGGCGGGAACTCCATCATCACCTGGCGGCACATGCCGCAGGGGGAGCCCGGGCGCGGCCCCTCGGTCGCCACGACGATGGCCGCGAAGCGCGTGCGTCCGTCGGCGACCGCGGTCCCGATCGCGACGCGCTCGGCGCACATCGCGAGCCCGTAGCTCGCGTTCTCGACGTTGACGCCGCGGTAGATGCGCCCGTCCTCGGTGAGGAGCGCGGCGCCGACGCGGTAGCCGGAGTAGGGCGCGTGCGCGCGGGCGCGCACGGACAGCGCGGCCGCCTCGAGCGCGTCCCAGTCGATCACGCGGGCTCCAGCCCCGCGAGCACGCCCGACAGCAGCCCCACGAAGCGCTCGCGCACGCGGGTCGCGGTGTCCGTCACCTCGTCGTGGCTCAGCGCGTGCGGCGAGATGCCGGCCGCGAGGTTGGTGATGCACGAGACCCCGAGCACGCGCATGCCCATGTGGCGCGCCGCGATCACCTCGAGCACCGTGCTCATCCCGACCGCGTCCGCGCCGAGCGTGCGGAGCATGCGGATCTCGGCCGGCGTCTCGTACGACGGACCGAGGAGGCCCGCGTACACGCCGCGACGCAGCGCGAAGCCCTGTGCGGCGGCCACCGCGTCGGCGAGGGCGCCGAGCCCCGGATCGTAGGCCGCGCTCATGTCTGGGAAGCGCGGCCCGAGCGCGTCCTCGTTCGGCCCCTCGAGGCAGCTCCGCCCGGTGAGGTTCAGGTGATCGGTGATCCGCATGAGGTCGCCGGCGACCATCCCGTCGCCGCAGCCGCCGGCTGCGTTGGTGATCACGAGCGTGTCCGCCCCGAGGCGGCGCATCAGCCGGACCCCGAACGCCACGTCGGCGGCGGGGTGGCCCTCGTAGAGGTGCACGCGGCCCTGCATCGCGACGGCCTCGACGGCGCCGGCGCGGCCGAGCACGAGGTTGCCCGCGTGCCCGACGATCTTCGAGACCGGCATGTGCCGGATCGCCTCGTACGGCACCACCACGCGGTCGGAGAGCGCGTCTGCGTAGCTCCCGAGCCCGGAGCCCAGGACGAGCGCCACCCGTGGCCGGCGATCCGTGTGCGCCCGGACGTCCTTTGCCGCGGCGTCGAGCCGGGGCCCCTGCGCGGGGAGATCGACCATCCGCGCCATGGTCCGCGATGAGCGCAGCCCGCGTCCAGAACGATGGGAACGCGCGCGGGGAGGGGATGTCCGATGGGCAGCGATCGATGGACGGTGGTAGTCTTCACGGCGACATGGAGCCGGTCGAGCGAGCATTCCGGCTCCTCCCCTCGGAGTGCGTGCTCTGGGAGGGTGGGCCCCGGCGCGGCGCACCACGCGGCCGCGCCTGGCGCCTCGTACCCGCGCTCCTCGTGACCGTCGCCGCGATCTGCGGGCTGTTCGGCGGGCTGCTCGAGCTCACCGGGCTCCCGGGCGGCTCGCAGGTCGCGTTCGTGTGCGCGTACCTCGTGCTCACGGCCGTCGCCGTCGCCATCGCCCCGAGCGTGCTCTACGGCGCCTCGCGCTTCGTGGTGACCGACCGCCGCGTGATGTGGAAGCGCGGGAAGATCCGCCGCTCGATCGATCGCCACGGCATCACGTTCGCGCGCATCCACTGGAACCGCGCGCTGCCCACGGTGGGCGATCTCGAGCTCGTCCGGGCCGTGCCGTTCGGCCCCCTCGCGCGCCAGCAGCGCGTGGTGCTGCACGACGTCGAGGCGCCCGACGCGGTCCTCGCGGTCATCCGCGGCGCCGAGGCGAGCCCGCACGCCGGCGATCACACCACGCCGCTGACCGATCGGCTCGACCCCGGCGAAGAGGTGATCTGGGGCGCCTCGCCCGAGGGGCTCGGGGTCGACTGGCGCGACGTGCTGACCACGCTCTTCGGGCTCGGCGTGCTCTTCGTCGGCCTCCCCGCCGGGGTGCGCTCGGCGGCGGTGCTCGCCGACCTCGAGCAGCACGGCCTGCCGATGCAGTCGGGAACGTGGATCCTCCTCTTCGTCGCGATGGCGCTGACCGCGACGCTGATCCTGTCGGTCGGCGTCGGGCTCACGTGGCACGGGATCCTCCGGGCGCGCGCGATGGGCCGGGACACCGAGTACGTCCTCACGGATCGCCGCGTCCTGATCCGGCGCGGCCGCACCGAGCTCTCGATTTCGCGCCAGCGGGTGGTCGACGTCGCCGAGACGCGCGGGTGGCGCGGCCACACGAACCTCTACCTCGTCCTCGACGGGCCCGAGGCGCGCGCGCTCGCCGACTCCGGCGCGCTCTCGGTGATCGCGCCGTCGCGCGACGCGATGATGCCGGTGCTCTTCGACCTCGAGGACGCGGCCGACCTCCGGACCCTCCTCGGCTCGCGCACCTCGCGCCCTTCGCTACCGCACGCGGCCTGACGAGGAAGCTCGGGCGGCCGTGGTGCGTAGGTGAGCGAGTCGATGAACAAGGCGCTCCTCCACCTGTGCCTCGGCGCTTCGATCGCGCTCGGGTTGCTGACTTCCTGCCGGGCCCGCGTCCGCGTCGCGGCGCCGACCCCCGTCGTGGTGGCCGCGCCCGCGCCGGTCGCGCCGCCGCCCGCGCCGAGCGCGGGGATCCGCGTCACCGTGGGCGGCGTGGGCATCCGCGCCGTCACCACCGCGTGCAACCCGGGCGCGGCGGAGGCGTGCAACGGGCTCGACGACAACTGCAACGGCACGATCGACGAGGGCTGCGGCTTCAGCGGCGGCAACATCCAGATCACCCTGGCGTGGGCGACGGGCGCGGACCTGGATCTGTACGTCACCGACCCCCAGGGCTTCACCATCAGCTACTCGCGCACCCGCTCCCCGAGCGGCGGCCACCTCGATCACGACGCGCGCGGCGCGTGCGTCGCCGCGCAGGCCGGCGCGACGATCGAGAACGTGTACTGGAACTCCCCGCGCCCGCCGAGCGGCACCTACCGCGTCGAGGTCCACAACTACAGCGGCTGCGACGTCTCCGACGTCACTCAGGGCACCCTCTCCATCGCCGTGGGCGGCCAGATCGTCGGGGCCTACAACGTCGCGTTGCGGGCCGGCGAGCGCCAGCCGGTGGCCGAGTTCTACATGCCATGATGGGAGGTCTCGGCGTGCGCGTTGAAACGGCGCCACGCGCATGCGAAGGTCGGGGCCCGCGATCTCCGTTAGATTTGGTCATGCGCGTCTGTCCGTTCTGTCGGTTGGTCCTCGGCGACGAGGAAGCCGCCTGCCCCCGCGACGGGCACGCTGGGGCGCCGTCCCCGGGCGCGATCCCGCTCGCGGGCGAGCTTTCCGCGCGCTTCGCGATCGTGGAGCCCTACGCGCAGGGCGCGGCCGGCGACCTCTACCTCGCCGACGATCGCGAGACGGGGCGGCGCGGCCTCCTCAAGATCCTGCGTCTCGGGGACAAGGTCACGCCGGCAGAGCGCGCGCGGCTGATGCGCGAGCTGACCAAGCAGGCGACGCTCGATCCGAACGTCCTCGCGGTGCCGCTCGCGATCGGCGCGGCCGGTGACGCACCCTGGATCTTCCGCGAGTGGCGCGAGGGCGTCTCGCTCCGGGTGCGCGTCGCGCGCGACGGCGCGCTCCCGATCACCGAGTCGCTCGTGATCGCGTCGCAGGTCGCGTCGGCGCTCGACGAGCTCCACCGCGCGGGGCTGCTGCACCGCGATCTCAAGGCCGGGCACGTGGTGCTCAACCCGCAGCCGTCGGGGCTGCCCGAGGTCGCGCTGATCGACGCCGGCATCGCGAGCCGCGTCGACGTCGGGACGATCTTCGACGTGATGGGCACGGCCGAGTACCTCTCGCCCGAGCAGGCCAAGGGCAAGCTCGTGAGCTTCCGGAGCGACCTCTACGCGTTCGGCTGCCTGCTCTTCGAGATGTTCACCGGGACGCCGCCGTTCACGGGCGAGCCGAAGGACCTGCTCGAGGCTCACGCGAAGCTCGACGCGCCGACGCCCTCGGTGTCGTTGCCGTCGGACATCGCGTCGCTCCTCACCAAGCTGCTCGCCAAGGAGCCGCGCGATCGGCCGTTCTCGGCGCAGCAGGTGCGTCGCACGCTCGAGCCGCTGACCGGGCCCATCGGCGGCGGCACTGCGAAGCCGGCCCCCAAGGGCACCCTG
>JAYRVK010001312.1:0-2479 GCA_041918555.1 Sandaracinaceae bacterium | reverse complement strand
CCTCACGCTCCACGTCGGCCACGTGGGCGGCGTGCGCGTGCTCCTCCACCGCCGCACCGGACACCCGCTCCCTCCGCCGGTCGCGCCGCGGCACGCGCCACCCGTGCGCGGCGGCGACGGCGCGTGGCTCGCGTGCCTCACGCGCGATCACACCGCCGTGTGCGATCTGGTCGAGCGCGGCCACCTCGCGCCCGAGGCCGCCCGCGGGCACGCGCTGCGCGGACGCCTCACCCGCGTGCTCGGGGGCCCGCGACCGCCGACCCCGGATCTCGCGCGCGTCCACCTCTACCCGCGCGACGTCGTCCTCGTCGCGTCGGACGGCCTGCTCGACGCGCTCTCGCCCGAGGCCCTCCTCGCCGCGCTCGGCGGCACCGACGACGCGCAGCGCGCCGCGGACGCGCTCCTCGCGGCCGCGCAGGCCACCGACGACGACGTGGCGATCGCGGTCCTCTCTGTGGCGGCCGGCGTCGAGGCGGGCGCGACGCCGCGGCGCGAGGAGCCCAAGCGCCCGAGCGCGCGGCGCGAGCCCGACGCGCGCGCGGCGCCCGCCGATCCGCTCGCCGAGTACGGCCGCGACCTCTCGCGCGCGGCCGAGGCGGGCGAGCTCGACCCCGTGATCGGGCGCGACGAGGAGGTCCTCGCGCTCGCGCGCGCGGTGGTCGCGCGCAAGAAGCCGAACGCGGTGCTCGTGGGCCCCGCCGGCGTCGGCAAGACCGCGATCGTCGAGGGCTTCGCGCTCGCGCTCGCGTCCGGGACACTCGCGGAGGCGCTGAAGGGCAAGCGCCTCGTCGAGGTCTCGATCAGCGCGATGCTCGCGGGGACCAAGTACCGCGGCGAGTTCGAGGAGCGCCTGCGCGAGCTCGTGCGGGTGGCGGAACAGGACCCGGACCTGCTGCTCTTCATCGACGAGCTCCACACCGTGATGGGCGCGGGCGACTCGAGCGGCGGCGCCGGCGACGCGTCGCAGATCCTCAAGCCCGCGCTCTCGCGCGGGGCGATCCGGCTGATCGGCGCGACGACGACCGCGGAGTACCAGCGGCACATCGCGACCGATCCCGCGTTCGAGCGGCGCTTCACCGTGGTGCGCGTGGAGGAGCCGAGCGAGGAGCACGCGATCGCGATCCTGCGCGGGCTGCGCGAGCGCTTCGAGGGGCACTACGGGGTGACCGTGGACGACGACGCGCTCGTCGCCGCGGTGCGGCTCAGCAAGCGGCACGTCCACGACCGGCACCTGCCCGACAAGGCCATCGAGCTCATCGACCAAGCGTGCTCGCAGCTCCTCGTGCCCGGCGCGGCGAGCGCGAAGGGGACGGCGGTGCGGCGCGAGCACGTGGTCGCGCTCCTCGCGCGGCGGCAGGGCGTCGACGAGGAGCTGCTCTCCGAGGACCTCCCGACCGCGCGCGAGCGCATGGCGCAGCTCGATGCGTTCCTCGCGTCGCACGTCATCGGCCAGGAGGCGGCGACGACGCTCGTCGCGCGCGCGCTCCGTCGCGCGTACGGCGGGCTCAAGGACCCGCGGCGGCCCGTCACCTCGTTCCTCTTCCTCGGCCCGACCGGCGTCGGCAAGACCGAGACGGCGAAGGTCCTCTGCGAATTCCTCTTCGGCGACCGCGAGCGGCTCCTGCGCATCGACATGAGCGAGTACGGCGAGCGACACAGCGTCTCGCGCCTCGTCGGCTCGCCGCCCGGCTACATCGGCCACGACGAGGAGGGCCAGCTCACGGGCCCCATGCACCTGCTCCCGCAGCGCGTCGTGCTCCTCGACGAGATCGAGAAGGCCCACCCGGACGTCCTGCTCGTGCTCCTGCAGCTCCTCGACGAGGGCACGCTGACCGACTCGAGGGGCAAGAAGGCTTCCTATCGCGAGGCGGTGATCGTCCTGACTTCGAACCTCGTCCGCGAGCAGCCCGGGGCGCGCCGCGCGATCGGGTTCCGCGCGGAGGCGGAGGCCCCGCCGGCCCGCGACGACGACGCGCTCCGCGACGAGCTGACGAAGACGCTGCCCCCCGAGCTCGTCGGTCGGATCGCCGAGGTCGTGATGTTCGAGCGGCTCGACGCCGCGGCCGCGCGCGGCATCGCGGAGCTCACCGTGAAGCGGATCCTCGCGCGCCTGCGCCAGCAGGGGGTCTCGCTCGACGTGCCCTCGGACCTGATCGACCGCGCGCTCGCGGACCTCGGCTCGCTCGACCTCGGCGCGCGCATGCTCGAGCGGCTGCTCTCGGAGCGGATCGGCGAGCTCCTGGAGGCGCCGCGCAGCTCGGTGCCCGCCCCCGAGCCCGCGATCGCGCGGCGCGAGCTCACGCTCGTCGCGGCGGCGCCGGTGACGGGGTCCCTCGACGCGCTCGCGGCGCGGGCGCGCACGGGCTCGTGGAGCCCGGAGCTGGTCGGCATGCACGCCGAGGGCGGCCGGCTCCTCGCCGCCCTCGCGAGCGCCCGCGCGGGGCGGGAGCGGGCGCGCGCGCGCGCGGCGGTCGCGTGG
>JAYRVK010001311.1:0-4178 GCA_041918555.1 Sandaracinaceae bacterium | reverse complement strand
GCCTCCTCGGCCTCGCCGCGGAGCGCTTCTCCCGCGAGCGCGAGGCGCTGTCCCCCGAGGACGACCTCTTCGACGCGCTCGCGATCGACTCGATGCAGGCGCTGAGCCTCCTGACCGCGCTCGAGGAGACCTTCGAGGTCGAGATCCCCGACTACGAGGTGCAGGACGTCCGCACCTTCACCGAGCTCGCGGAGGTCGTCGCCCGTCGGCTGTGAACGCCATGCCCCCCGTCGCCCCGGAAATGCTGGACCCCACGCGCTACGCGTCGCTCGGCGAGCTCCTCGCCGACGCGCTCTCGACCTTCAAGAGCGAGACCGCGCTGATCGAGGTCGACCGCAAGAAGGAGACGCGGCGGCTCACCTACCTCGAGACCAAGCGCGAGGCCGCGCGCGTCGCGCGCTTCTTCGCGGAGCGCGGCGTGGGCGCGGGCGACCGCGTCGCGATGCTGCTCTCGAACCAGGCCCGCTGGCTGATCGCGGCGACCGCCGCGTTCTGGCGCGGCGCGGTCCTCGTGCCGCTCGACTACAAGCTCGCGGCCGACGAGCAGGCGAAGCTCCTCTTGCACGCGCGGCCGAAGGTCCTCGTGAGCGAGCAAGGTCTCTTGCGCCGCTTCGACGCGCGGCCCGAGGTGGAGATCGTCCTCGACGTCGACGCGGACTGGGACGCGCTGCCCGCGGGCGACGCGCCGCCGATCCTCGCGCGCACGCGCGAGGACGTCGCGACCATCGTGTACTCGTCGGGGACCGGCGGCGTGGCCAAGGGCTGCATGCTCACCCACGACGCGTACCTCGAGCAGCTCCGCGGCCTGATGGCGCGCTTCCCGATGCACCCGGGGCACCGCGTGTTCTCGATCCTCCCGACGAACCACGCGATCGACTTCATGGTCGGCTTCGTCGGCCCGTTCAGCGCCGGCGCCGTCGTGATCCACCAGCGCACGCTGCGGCCCGAATTCCTGCAGCCGACGATGCAGGCCTACGGGGTGACGCACATGGCGCTCGTCCCGATGATCCTCGCCGCCTTCGAGACGCAGGTGAAGGAGACGCTCGACGAGCGCCCGCGCTGGGCCAAGCGCTTGGTCGGCGTGCTCGGCGGGCTCAACGAGATGCTCACCGAGAAGGCGCCGCGGCCGCGGGTGAGCCGCGCGCTGCTCTCGCCGATCCACGAGGCCTTCGGCGGCGAGCTCGAGGTGCTGTTCTGCGGCGGCGCGTTCGTCGATCGCGCGCGCGCCGAGCTCTTCTACCGGCTCGGGCTGCCGGTGGTGATCGGCTACGGCCTCACCGAGGCGTGCACCGTCGCGACCGTCAACGATCTCTCGCCGTTCCGCGCCGACTCCGTCGGCCGCCCGCTCGACGGCGTCGAGATCCGCGTGCACGCGCCCGGCCCCGAGGGCGTGGGCGAGGTGTGGATCCGCGGGCGGACCGTGATGAAGGGCTACCTCGACGAGCCCGCGCTCACCGCCGAGACGATCACCGAGGACGGCTGGCTGAAGACCGGCGACCTCGGCTGGATGGACGCCTCGCACCACCTCCACCTCGTCGGCCGCAGCAAGAACATGATCGTCACCGCGGGCGGCAAGAACGTGTACCCCGAGGACGTCGAGGGGGCGTTCGACGAGCTCGAGGTCGAGGAGCTCGCGGTGTTCGCGTCGGGGTTCCTGTGGCCGCGCACGCTGACCGACGAGCAGCTCGTCGCGGTGGTCCGGCCGCGCCGCGGCAACGGGACGCGCGCGCCCTCGAAGGACGCGGTCGTCGCGCAGCTCCGCGCCAAGAACCGGCGCCTGCCCGAGCACAAGCGGCTCGGCGCGGTGCTCTTCGTCGACGCGACGTTCCCGCGGACCGCCTCGATGAAGATCAAGCGCGCCGCGCTCGCGGACTCGCTCCGCGCGGCCGGCGACGAAGGGCTGGTGTCGCTGTGAGCGAGCGCTGGCTGGCGATCGTGAACCCCGCCGCGGGGGGGGGGCGCTGCGGCAAGCGCGCGCCCTCGGCGATCGCGCAGCTCCGCGACGCGGGGCTCGAGGTCGACGTCTTCGAGACGACGGGTCCGGGCGACGGGACCGATCGCGTGCGCGTGGCGTGGGGCGAGGGCCGGCGCCGCTTCCTCGCGATCGGCGGCGACGGGACCACCTTCGAGGTCGTCAACGGCCTCTTCCCGCACGAGGGCGACGAGCGGCCCCGGCTCGGGCTGGTGCCGCTCGGCACGGGCAACTCGTTCCTGCGCGACTTCGCGATCACCGACGCCGACCTCGCGCTCCGCGCCCTCGCGAGGGGCGAGACCCACGCGTGCGACGTCGTCCGCGTGATCCACGACGGGGGCGAGCTCCACTACCTCAACCTCTTGAGCCTGGGGTTCTCGGCGGAGGCGGGCGCGCTGACGAACCGCCGCTTCAAGCCGCTCGGCGTGGCCGGCTACGTGCTCGCCGTGCTCGCGACCGCGGCGCGCCTGAAGCGCCCGAGCTTCGCGATCCGCCTCGACGACGGCGCGCGCGACGCGCGGCCGTGCGTGCTGCTCTCGTTCTCGAACAGCCGCTTCACCGGCGGGACGATGATGATGGCGCCCCACGCGGACGCGACCGACGGAGAGCTCGACGTGATCCGCATCGCGGCGATGGGGCGGCTCGCGTTCGTCCGGAGCTTCCCGAGCATCTTCCAGGGCGCGCACGTGGAGCGCCCCGAGGTCGAAGAGGCGCGCGCGAAGACGGTCGCGCTGGATCTGCCGGGGCCCGTCGACGTGATGGTCGACGGAGAGGTCCTCCAGCTGGCGCTCTCGCGCCTCGAGGTCGTCCCCGGCGCGCTGGAGGTGGTGGCATGAGAGCGGAGACCTACGCGGAGACGACGGAGGACGCGGAGGAGGAGCTCCCGCCGGTGCCCGCGCGCTCCTTCGAGGAGCCGAGCGCCGCCGATCTCGCCGTCTCGGCCGGCCTCTGGGCCGCGGGCCTCGGCTGGCTCGTCCCCGCGCTCGGCACGCTGTGCGCGGTCTACCAGGTGGTCCCCTCCCACCGCATCGACTGGGCGGGCCGCCTCTACTGCAAGGTGCAAATTGCGTTGACGGGCGCGAGGTGGCGCGCGGTGGTCCATCCGAAGGTCGATCCGGCGCGGGCCTACATCTTCGCGCAGAACCACACGAACCACTTCGACCACGTGATGCTCTACAACGCGACGCCCCACTTCAAGCAGGGGCTCGAGCTCGAGAGCCACTTCTCCTACCCGTTCTACGGCTGGTTCATGAGGGCGCGCGGCACCGTGCCGGTGAAGCGCGGCGAGCGCGGGCAGACCGACGAGCTCACCGCGCGGATCGGGCAGGAGATCGCCGCGGGTCGCTCGATCCTCTCGTTCCCCGAGGGCACGCGGACGCGCACCGGGCGCGTGAAGCCCTTCCGCAAGGGGATGTTCTTCGTGGCGCGCGATCTGGGCGTCCCGATCGTGCCGGTCGCGGTGACGGGGACCTTCGACATGCTGCGCCCCGGGAGCGCGGTGCTGCGGCGCGGCGCGGACATCACGGTGTGGGTCGAGGAGCCGATCGAGATGGCGGGCGCCACCGACGACGAGATCCCCGCGCTCGCGGCCCAGGCCCACGCGGTCGTGGCGCGGCGGGTCGACGACTTCTGGAGAGCGCGGGAGGCCGCGCGATGAGCCCGCACGCCACCGCCGCCGACGACGGCCGCACCGCGCGCGCGAAGCAGCAGCGCGCGCACCGCCGGCAGCAGATCCTCGACGCCGCCCTGCGCGTGTTCAGCGCCAAGGGCTACCACCAGACGCGCATCGCCGACATCATCGAGGACGCGGGCATCGCGCGAGGGACCTTCTACCTCTACTTCGATTCGAAGGAGGCGATCTTCCACGAGCTGCTCGAGGACGTGCTGACGCGGATCGACGAGAGCGTGGGGGGCGTCGACCTCGAGCCGGGCGCGCGCCCCGTGCGCGAGCAGCTGCTCAACACCGTGCGGCGCCTGTTCAGCGTGTTCCGCGCGGACCGCGCGCTCGCGAAGCTCATCCTGCGCGAGGCGGTGGGCCTCGACGCGGAGGTCGACGCGATGCTCGACGGCTTCTACGGGCGCCTGCACCGCTGGCTCGACGAGTCGCTCGCGAACGGCCAGCGCATCGGGCTGATCCGGGCGGTCGACACCGACCTGACGGCCTGGCTCATCCTCGGCTCGGTGAAGCAGTTCGCCGCGCTCGTGC
>JAYRVK010001310.1:0-6380 GCA_041918555.1 Sandaracinaceae bacterium | reverse complement strand
CGAGCCGGTGCACGACTACTCTCGCTTCTCCGACGGACCGCGCCACGTGCCGCCGCCGCGCGGGGCCTCGCTCGAGCGCGCGCGCGCCCTGGGGCTCGGGACGCGCGAGGCCGCGTCGCGCGCGATGCACCAGCCGGCTCCGGAGGCGTGGCGGCGCGCCGCGGGGTGGCTCGGCCGGGACGTCGAGCGCCTGCTGTGGCCGGTCGACGACGGTCGCTTCATCCGCGGCTTCGGCTACGTGCGCCACACGCGCCCCGATCTGCGGCACGACGGCATCGACGTCGGCGGCGAGGTCGGCGCCGTGGTCCGCGCGGCGGCCGATGGCATCGTCGTCTACAGCGACAACGGGATCCGTGGCTTCGGCAACTGCGTGATCCTCGCGCACCCGAACGGCTGGGTGACCCTCTACGCGCACAACTCGCGGACGACGGTGCAGGCGGGCTGGCGGGTGCGCCGGGGCGAGCGGATCGCGCTCGTCGGATCGACGGGGATCTCGCACGCGCCGCACGTGCACTTCGAGCTCTTCGATGATGGAAACAACGTTGACGCGCTCCCGCTCTTCGACGGAGGGCCCGCCCACGTGCGGAGGGTCGCAGAGAGCGCGCACCGCGCGGGTCGCGTGCCCCCCCCGCGCGAGCCCGATCCGAGCGAGCGTGAGACGCCCGCGCCGCTCGCCGCGCCGGGGCCCGTCGCACCGGCCGGCCTCGGCACCGTGGCGCTCCTGCGCCAGCTCTCGCGCTTCCGCCCGACCGCGACCCTCGTGGCGAGCGCGCCCGGACGCCGCTTCCGCGATCTCCTCTGGCCGGCGCGCGGAGGCTCCGTGCGCGCGCGAGGCGCACGCGCCCTCGTGCTCGACGCGACGGACGCGCCGCTGCGCGCGGTCGCCGACGGCCTCTGCGCCTACGCGGCGGAGGGGACCGTCGTGCTCGTGCACCCGATGGGCTGGGTCACCACCTACCGCGGGGCCGCGGGCCTCGAGGTCGAGGCCGGCGACGCGGTCCGGCGCGGCGAGTGGATCGCGCGCGGCAGCGCGCGGGTGCGCGTCGAGGTGCGCATCGACGGGCGCGCGGTCGATCCGCTCGCGCGGATGGTCCAGGTGCCCCCGAGCGATTGACGCGCCCCGCGCGACGGCGTCAGGATCGGCCCGCGATGGAGGGCAAGGCCGCGAAGGTGCCGTTCGCGAGCGCGCACGTGCGCGACTCGACGCAGCCCGAGGGTTCGATCCGCGAGCTCGCCGGCCGGGTCGGGGACCAGATGGTGCGGCTCGCCGAGGAGGCGCTGGGCGAGGAGCTCGACGCGCGCATGGCGCGCATCCGCATGCACCCGAACGACGCCGGCGTCGATCCCTTCGGCTTCGATCCTGGGACCGCGCGCTACGCCCTCGCGCTCGCCGCGTTCCTTCACCGCTTCTACTTCCGCACCGAGGTCTTCGGCACCGAGCACCTCCCCGAGGGCCGCGTCCTCGTGATCGCGAACCACTCGGGGCAGATCCCGATCGACGGCCTCCTCATCGGCACCGCGCTGATGCTCGACGCCGACCCGCCGCGCTTCCCGCGCTCGATGGTGGAGCGCTGGTCGGCGGACCTCCCGTTCATCAGCGTGCTGTTCCCGCGCTGCGGGCAGGTCGTCGGTTCGCCCGACAACGCGCGGCGCTTGCTCGAGAACGACGAGGCGCTCCTCGTCTTCCCGGAGGGCTCGCGCGGCATCAGCAAGACCTTCGATCGGGCCTACCAGCTCGAGGCGTTCGGCCTCGGGTTCCTGCGCCTGGCCCTCGAGACGCGGACGCCGATCGTCCCCGTCGCGGTGGTCGGCGGCGAGGAGCAGCTCATCAGCGTCGCCAACGTGAAGACGCTCGCGAAGCTCCTCGGGATGCCGGCGTTCCCGATCATCCCGCAGATCTTCCTCGGCATGCCGTTCCCGCTCCCGACGCGGTACCGGATCTACTTCGGCGAGCCGCTCCGCTTCGACGGGGATCCCGACGACGACGACAGCCTCGTCGCGGCCAAGGTCGCCGAGGTCCAGCGAGCGATCGAGGCGATGCTCGAGCGGGGCCTCCGCGAGCGCCGCGCGATCTTCTGGTGAGCCGGCTTGACTGCGGCGCCCGCAGGGGTTTGGCTACGGCGCAAATGCGGGCGATTCTCCTCTTCACCCTCGCCGCCGGGCTCTCGGCCTGCGGGGGGACCGACGGGCCTTCGACGACTCCCGACGAGTCGGATGATCTGGACGTCACCGCGGGCGGCTCGCGCGTGAGCCAGGGCATCCCGCCCGGGATCGGCGGGACGCGGTGGCGCTGGGTGGAGGCGCACTGCACCGAGGGTCCGCTCGACCTGTTGGCGCGCGGCTACGCGGCGAGCGTGCAGGTCCGGCAGGACGGCGAGGCGCTCACCCTGATCACCGACCAGCAGTTCGCGACCGAGCGTTGTCAACACACGTTGCTCACGACGGCGACGCCGGGCAGCCCCGACTGGCAGATCGAGGAGGTCGCGCGGGTCGCGGTGCCCTCGACGCCCGAGTGCCTCGGCGTGCCGGAGCCGCGGCGCCCGGGCGAGCTGCGGATGGCGGGCGAGCGCCTCGAGGTGCTCGTGCAGCGCTCGCAGTGGTGCAACGGCCTCGAGGTGCGGATGGTCTACGAGCGCGCGCCCGATCAGCTCCTCGCGGACGATCAGATCGTGCGCCGCTACGCGGCGTTCTGGGGCCGCGGCGACGCGAACGCGGCGGCGGCGCTCTTCGCGCAGGGCGGCTCGATCCTCGAGCCGTTCACGCGCACGGCGACCGGCGAGCCCTACGCCCACGTGGGACGGCAAGCCGTGTTGACGTGGTTCCAGGAGACGTTCCAGAGCGCGCCGTGGCGGGCGCTGCGGATCACCCAGATCGTCGAGGAGCCGACGGCGGGTGGGACCACGAGGCAGATCGTCACGTGGGACTACATGGATCCGCGGCTCCGCGAGCCGTTCTCGGGGGTCACCCGGTTCACCATCGCGGCGGGCGAGATCTTCGAGGCGCGGATCGAGCTCACCACGGATCCCGCGCTCCGCGAGCCCGCCACCGCGCCCGCCGGCGACGGCTGAGCGGCCACCGCGATATACTCGCCGCCGTGGGGAAGACGACGAAGCGCCCGAGCGCGCGCGCGAGCCGGTCCGGTCCGTCCGGGTCGAACGGCTCCGACGACGCGGAGGTCCCGGTGAAGGCGGAGGGCAAGGCGAAGCGAGCGAGCGCCCGCCGCGCCGGCGGCGGAGCGGCGAAGACGCCGCGTCCCCGGGCCGCGCCCGCCAAGGCCCGCGCCCGCGCGCGCCGTCCCGTCGCGTCGCGCGATCCGCACGCCGAGACACGCGAGGGCGCGGTCGTGGTCACCGGGATCTGCGGGCGGCTCGGCCAGTTGCTCGCGCGGCGGCTGCATCGAGACGACTCGGTGATCGGCATCGATCGGCGGCCGTTCGTCGGCCGACCGAAGGACGTGGTCCATCACCAGGTCGATCTGCGCCGGAAGAAGACGCGCGACATCTTCCGCGCGGGCGGGATCCGCGCGGTGGTGCACCTCGGGATCATGCACGACCCGCGGGCGAGCGCGAAGGAGCACCACTCGTGGAACGTGGTCGCGTTCCAGAAGCTCCTCGACGCGATGATCCAGTACGACGTGCCCAAGCTCGTGCTGCTCTCGAGCGCGAACGTCTACGGTCCGAGCCCCGACAACCCTCAGTTCCTGACCGAGGAGGCGCCGCTCCTCGGAGCGCAGCACTTCAGCGCGATCCGCGACCTCGTCGAGGTCGACATGCTCGCGCAGAGCTTCTTCTGGCGGCACCCCGACACGGAGACCGTGATCCTGCGCCCGTGCCACATCCTGGGCGGCGTCCGCAACGCGCCGAGCAACTACCTGCGGCTCGAGCGACCGATGACCGTGATGGGCTTCGACCCGATGGTGCAGGTGATCCACGAGCGCGACGTGGTCGAGGCGATCCGCCTCGCGCTCCAGCCCGGGCTGCGTGGGATCTTCAACCTGCGCGGTCCGGGCGAGATCCCGATGAGCCGCGTGCTCTCGATCCTCGGCAAGCGCACGCAGCCCGTGCCCGGGCCGCTCGCGAGCGCGGTGCTCGATCGCATGTGGCGCTACCGCATGACGTCGTTTCCCACGCCGGAGCTGGATCACATCCGCTACGTGTGCATGGTCGACGACTCGCGCGCGCGCGACGTGCTCGGCTTCTCACCGCGCTTCGGCCTCGAGGAGACGGTCCACGCCGTCGAGCTCGAGCGCTGAAAAGGGTGACGGCGCCCCCGGGTGGAAGGGGCGCCGTCGGGTGGTGGGAGGAACCGAGCGCTCGAAGGCGCTCAGCGTCGGTTGCGGCAGGCCGCGTCCACGCAGTCCTGCGTGGCCGGGCAGTCCGAGGCGATGCGGCACTCGGGCATGATCTCGTTCGTCGCGTGGCAGAGGTACTCGGTCCCGTCCATGCGGCACTCCGGGACCTGCGAGTCGAAGCGCATGCACTCGGTGTTGGTCATGGTCGGGCACGGGGTCCGGCACACGGAGTCGCGGCACACGCGGCCGGGGCCGCAGTCGCCGTCTTCGGTGCAGAACGGCTCGGGCTGCCAGTCGGGGCGGCAGAACTCGTCTTGCGCGCAGTACTCACCGGCGCCGCAGGTGCGCGTCGGCCGGCAGTCCGCGAGGCAGCGGCCGTCGACGCAGTGCTCGCCGGTCGCGCAGTCGCTCGACGCGTCGCACTCGGTCGGGTCGGGGCGGCAGAACCCGCCCTGGCAGCTCGAGCCGGCCGTGCAGTCGGTGTCCGCGGTGCAGACCGGGGCGCACGCGTTGTTCAAGCACACGGTGCCGGGCGCGCACTCGCGATCGAACTGGCAGGTGTTCGGGAGGTCGCGGCACGCGCCCTCGATGCAGACGTCGGTGCCCAGGCAGTCGGCGTCGGTCCGGCACTGGTCCTCGACGGGCGGGACGCAGGTGTCGCGGAAGTCGCACCAGAAGCCCGCGTCGCAGTCGCCGTCGACGCTGCACGTCCCGCTGGGGGTGCACGACCCGTCGTCGCAGTACGAGCCCGCGTCGCAGTCGCCGTGGGTGCGGCAGCTCCGGTCACCGGGCACGCACGCGCCGGCATCGCAGATCTCTCCCGCGCCGCAGTCGGCGTCCGTGGTGCACCGGGTGCCCGGATCGCAGGCCCCCGCGAAGCAGACCTCACCGGCAGGGCAGTCGTCGTGATCGACGCACTCGGGAGGCGTCGTCTCGCAGATCCCTCGGCGGCAGAACTCGCCGGGCGCGCAGTCCACGTCCGCGCTGCACTCCGGCGTGGTCGGCGGGGAGTCGCCGTCCACGTAGATCGGGCATCCGCCGAGCAGCATCGTCAGCGGGGTCGCGAGCAGAAATACGCGAAGGTTCTTCGTCATGGGGCTCGACTCCTCCAGTGGGCCGACCTCGAGTCGTGCCAGGACCGTGCCAGGGGTCTGGACACGCCTAGCGGTGGGGGATCGTCGATGAGCGCGCCGCGCTTGTAAACGGAGGTTCACGCGGGGTCACCGTGCGATCGAGACCCGATCTTCACGGGCCTCGGGTCCATCGACGAAGTGCGGCGCCGGATCGAGCGGCCGACCGCTGCGCCGCCACTCGAAGTGCAGGTGGTCGCCGTGCGCGAGGCCGGTGTGTCCGACCTCGGCGAGGACACGGCCGCGCTCGACGCGCTCGCCCGCGAAGACGTAGGTGGCCTGGCAGTGGGCGTAGAGGGAGACGGTGCCGTCCGGGTGGAGCAGGACGACCGCGTTCCCGTAGCCGCGCATCGAGTTGAAGCTGTAGAGCACGAGGCCGTCGTTCACTGCGCGGATCGCGGTGCCGGCAGGCGCGCCGATGTCGACGCCGCGATGGAGGTGCCGCCGCGATCCGCGCCGCACCCGCCCGGCCACGCGTCGCAGCTCGCGCTGCAGCCCGAAGCCGCGCCACGTGCGGCCCCCGGGGACCGGCCAGAGCAGCCCCGCGCCCATCCGGCGATCGGCGATCGCGGCGCGCCAGGCGTCGCGAGGCGCGCCCGAGAGGACGACGCGGCCGGCGCGCTCGTCGTCGTCGAGCCCGAGCGCGCGCGCGAGCGCCGCGGCGGGGCCGGCGGGCTCGGGGACGCGGAGCGGTCCGTCGCAGATCGCGCGGCCGCGATGCCGACGGCACTCGCGCCCGCGGCTCGGCCGCCAGCGCGTCGGTGGGCGGGCCGGCAGCGTCTCGTTGCGCTCCCCCTCGAGGAGCTCGGCGACCGCGACCTCGCCGCCGGCCGAGGCGTCGCACTCCGCTGCCGGCGCGACCGGATCGGCGAGGGCGGGGCTGGCGATCGCCAGGCCACCGAGGAGCGGGACGAGCCGGCGCACGGTCCCCAGGCTGGCAGCGTCAGCCGCGGATGTCG
>JAYRVK010001309.1:0-3883 GCA_041918555.1 Sandaracinaceae bacterium | reverse complement strand
GCGCGGGCTCGCCCGTGACGTAAGAGCTCGGCAAAAGGAGACGCGCCGAGCTACTCGGGCGCGTACTCCGCGTAGGTCTCGACCGGCTGGAGCGCCTCGAACACGCGCGCGCTCACCACGCGCACGCGGCCGTCCGCGAGCTTCTCGACCGCGACGTCGTAGAGCCACTTCGCGAGCGTCTCCGAGGTCGGCGCGAACGGGAACACCGCCACCTTGATGTCGCCGGGCAGCTCGTTGCGCGCGCCGCCGAGCGCGCCCGCGAGGTGCGGCTGGAGCTCGCCGCGGCCGCCGATCGTCTCGCGGCGCGAGTCGACGAGCCGCGTGCCGAGGGCCGCGAGCTCCTGGTGCGTCTCGCGCCACGTCGCCTCGCCGATCGCGAGCGCGTGATCGAGGAGCCGGTGCGCGGGCTGGAGCACCTCGCGCTGGATCACCGCGAAGTCGACCACGAACCCCTCCGCGTCGAGGTCCGGCGCGGCGAGCGTCACCTCGAGCTTCCAGGTGTGCCCGTGGAGCGAGATGCACGCGCCGCGGTGGCCCCGCACGTGGTGCGCGAAGTGGATGTGGATGCCCTTGGTGATCCGGAACACGAGGCGGAGTTTGCATCGCGGCCCCGCTTCGGGCGACCCTCCGGGCCGGTGACCCCGACGCCGCCGACGCCGACGCCCTGGCACGTCACGCAGCGCCTCGCGTCGCTGCGCGGCGAGGAGCGCGCGAACGTGCTGCGCGTGCTCGGCGTCGCCGTGTTCTACGCGATCGAGGTCCTGAACTACCGGGGGCTCTCGCTCGGGCCGATCGAGATCGCGCGCGTCGAGGGCGTCGACGCGGGCTTCCACGCCGCCTCGACCGCGCTCGGCGTCGCGTGGATGGCGGTCGCGGCCGCGGTGCTCGTCGCGGTCAAGAACCACATCTTCCCGCCCGCGATGAAGTACCTCAGCACCGCCGCGGACCTGATGTTGATGACGGGCGTGCTCATCCTCGCCGACGGGCCGCGGAGCCCGATGCTCCTCGTGCTGTTCCTCGTGATCGTGCTCGCGGGCCTGCGCCTCACGCCGTGGCTCGTCGCGTTCACGACCGGCGGCGCGGTCGCGAGCTACCTGTTCGTGCTGGGCGAGGTCGGGCAGCGCCGCCCCGGGCTCCGGGTCCCGACGCACTGGCAGATCACGACGATCGCCGCGCTGGTCCTCTCTGGCGTCGTGGTGTGGGCGATCCTGGCGGAGGCGCGCCGGGCGGTGGAAGCGTACGCGGCCCTGCGCCGCCGCGAAGAGGAGCCATGAGCGGCGTGCGCGCATGCCCCGTCTGCGGGAGCGGCAACGCGACGACGACCGCGCGCTGCTGGGTGTGCGGCGCCGATCTCGCCGGCGCAGCCCCGCCCTCGGCGGCGGCGGCCCCCCCCCCGGCCACGACCTCCGACGGCTCGACGCGCACCTTCCAGGTGCTCGCCTGGAGCGCGCTCCTCCTCGGCCTCGGGTTCACCGCGCTCCTCATCGCGATCGAGCTCGCGCTCGAGTGGCCGGGGATGCTCATCCCCTATGCGGTCGTGGTGCTCGTCGCCTTCGCCGCGCTCGGCCGCACTGCGTGGGTCCAGCTCAAGAAGCCGCCGGCCGCGGCGCCGCCGGCGGGCGCGCGCCCCGACGGGAAGATCACGGGCACCGACGTGGTGCAGGGCGTGGCGCTCGGCCTCGTGATCGCGCTCGCCGTGATCGCGGGCCTCGTGCTCCTCGCGGTCGCGGCGATGGTGATCTTCTTCCTGATCTGCCTGGCCGTGGTCTCCAGCTCGGGCGGCCTGCACTGAGTGGAGCTCGACCTCGTCTACATCGGGATCATGAGCGCGGCGATCGGGGCCGGCGCCCTCGCGCGACGGCTCGTGCAGGAGCCGCGCGCAAAGGACGTCGACGGGACGGCGATCGAGCTCTCGAGGCCGCAGAAGCTGGCGCTGCTCTTCGGCGCGATCGTCGGCGGGACGCTCGGCGCGAAGCTGCCGTACGTGCTCGCCGATCCCGAGGGGGCGGTGAGCGGGACGGCCTGGCTGTCGGACGGACGCACGCTGACGTGGGGCCTCGTCGGCGGCTACTTCGGGGTCGAGCTCGCGAAGCTCCTCGCGAGCGTGCGCGGCAAGACCGGCGACGGCTTCGCGGTGCCCGTGGCGGTCTCGATCGCGGTGGGACGCCTCGGCTGCTTCCACGCCGGGTGCTGCTACGGGGCCGCGACGGACGGCCCCTTCGGCGTGGACTTCGGCGACGGCGTCTCGCGGCACCCGAGCCAGCTCTACGAGGCCGCGTTCCACCTCGCGCTGGCGGCGCTGCTCGTGTGGATCGGCCGGCGCGGCGGGCTCCGCACGCAGCGGATCAAGGTCTACCTGATCGCGTACATGCTCTTCCGCGTCGTCGCGGAGGAGTGGCGCCCCGAGCCGGAGATCGCGTGGGGCCTCACCTTCTACCAGCTCAGCGCGATGGCCTTCGCGGCCCTGTTCGCCGGGCTCTTCGCGTGGGATCGGCGCGCCCTCACGCGCCGTGGAGCTGCTCCGCGAGATAGCGCTCCTTCCCGAGCTCCTTGATCACGTGGAGCTGGGCCTCGAGCCAGTCGATGCCCTCCTCCTCGCTCGCGAGGATGCGCTCGAGGAGCTCGGCGGTGTTCGCGTCGCTGCGCTCGCGCGCGAGCTTGATCGCCGCGTTGAGCCGCGCGCACGCCTCGACCTCGAGCTCGAGGTCGACGGTGTGCATCTCGACCACGTCCTCGCCGACCTTCACGGGGAAGTAGCGCTGCATGTTCGGGACGCCCTCGAGGAGCAGGATCCGGGCGATCACCCAGTCCGCGTGGTGCATCTCCTCGATCGACTCCTTCCGCTTCTGCTGCGCGATGCGGACGTAGCCCCAGTCCTCGCACATCTTCGAGTGGATGAAGTACTGGTTGATCGCGGTGAGCTCCGAGGTCAGCACCTCGTTGAGCCGCTCGATGACTTCAGAGTCGCCCTTCATGGGGGCGACGCTACTCGGTGCCGCGCTCGGGAGCCAGGATCATCGGGAGCGACGAGACGCCGCGCGCCGCGCCCTCGCGCACGATGAGCCCGGCGATCAGGGGCTTGCACCCGCCGCACCCGGTCCCCGCGCCGCAGGCCTCGCCGACCTCTTCCGCGGTCCGCGCCCCGCTCCGCGCGACGTCGCGGATGGTGCGGTCGTTGACCCGGTGGCAGTGGCAAACGAGCAAGGCACCCCAAAGGTAGCCCCGGACGACTGAGAGTCAATCTCATTCTCACGGGGGGTCGTCCCGCAAGGCCTCCAGGGCGAGGCGCAGAGCGCGAGCGTCGGGGAGCCGAGCGTCTCGATCGCGATCCAGGATCCGCATGATCGTGTCGGCGATCGGGCCCTCGAGATCCGGGCGGTGCTCGACGAGCGGGATCGGGTCGTGGTGCACGACGAAGCGGACGAGCTCTTCGTTCGTCTCGCCGATCGACGGGAGCTGCCCCGAGAGCATCTCGTAGAGGGTCACGCCGAGCGCGTACACGTCCACGCGGTGGTCGACGTGATCGAGGCCGTAGGCCTGCTCGGGCGGCAGGTAGCCGGGCGTGCCCACCGTGTGCTCGGCGTCGGTGAGCCGCGAGACCTTGGCCGAGCCGGCGAGGCCGAAGTCGAGGAGCTTCGGGACGATCACGTGCTCGTCGTGGTGGAGGAAGATGTTCTCGGGCTTCACGTCGCGGTGGTGCACGCCCGCGGCGTGGACCGCCTCGAGCCCGCGCGCGATCTCGATCGCGATGGCGAGCGACTCCTCGAGCGGCATCGGCTGTCCGTCCCGCATCCGCCACGCGAGCGCGTGACCCTTCAGGCGCTCCATGATCAGGAACGGCTCGCCCTCGTCGGTGGTCCCGACCTCGTGGAGGGCGATCACG
>JAYRVK010001308.1:0-2829 GCA_041918555.1 Sandaracinaceae bacterium | reverse complement strand
CGTCTCCCGTCTCGATCGCACGAGCGTGAGCCGTACCACGACGACGCGCCTCGAAGGACGTGCCGACAACGAGTCGTGCATCCGTACGAGGACGTGCCGCCCCGCCCCCGTGCTCGTGCAGCGCGCGCGGTGCGGGCGCACCTCCTCGCCTCTCGCTCTCCTCGTCTCCCGTCTCGATCGCGCAAGCTCGAGCCGTACGAGCACGACATGCCGACAACGAGTCGTGCATCCGTGCGAGGACGTGCCCGCCCCCGCCCCCCGCGTCCGTTCGACGCCGCCCACCGCCTGTCCTACCGTCTCGACCGTGCGCCCCGCCCTCGCGCTCCTCCTCGTTGCCTGCGGCCCCTCCCTGCCGAGCATGGACGGCTCCGCGCCCGACGCGAGCGAGCCCCCGGACGCGGCCCCGCCGCTCCTCGACGCAGGCGCCGACGCCCGCGTGCCCGACCCCGACGCCGGCGACCCGGAGCCGGGCCTGGCCCCGCCGGGCACCGTCCCCGACGCGACGCCCGCCGCCGACGGAGCGCAGCCCGTCTCGATCGCCCCCGGCGCCCCCGCGATCCTCGAGCTCGCCGTCGGCGTCGACGAGCACGTCGGCTTCTTCCTCCGCTTCGCCCCCGACACCGCCGACGTCGTGATGCACGTCGATCGGTGGGACGGCGAGGACGTGTCCGAGCTCGGCCTCACCGACGCGGGCCGCGGGATCCGCGCGCTCGCGGTGCTCGAGCAGGAGACCGCGCGCACGCACTGGGTGCGCCTCGAGGCCGCGAGCCCGCTCGACGCGACGCTCGAGGTGGTGCGCACGCCGTTCCGCGACGCGCCGCGCTGCGAGGACGACTGCGAGCGCCTGCTCCAGCTCCCCCTCCCCGTCGACTCCTCGGCCGAGGGCTACGCGTGGACTCCGTCGACGGTGATGCGCTACTGGTTCGGCCGCCGCGATCTCCTGCAGATGATCCGGCACGCGACGCGCGCGGTGGCGGACCTCGGGCACGGCCCCGTGCTCGTCGGCGATCTCTCGCAGTGGGACGGCCTCACGCCCGGGACCGACACCGGCTCGCTCCGCCACGCGTCGCACCAGCGCGGAAAGGACGTTGACATCACCCTCTACGGGTCCGACGGCGAGGCGCCGTGGCGTTCGTACTGCGACCCCGTCGACTCCGGCGACGGGCGCGAGTGCACGCCGGGCTCCGCGAGCGGCTACGACGGGCGCGCGAACGCCACCCTCTACGCCGGGTTCCTCACGAGCGGGCGCGTGACCATGAGCTTCCTCGACGCGGAGCTGATCCCGCTCACGATCACCGGGGCCGAGGCCGCCGCCGCGGCGGGCGAGGTCGATCCGAGCCTCGTCCCGCTCTACGGCGACGGCACGCACCTCCAGCACTGGCCGAACCACGACAACCACCTCCACGTGCGCGTGAGCGAGGAGCCGTACGCGGGCGGCGGCACGAGGCTCGCGCCCCCGGTCTTCGAGCCGCCGTAGCGCCGTGGTATGAGCCGGGCTCCGCATGGACCCGACCCGCTACGAGCACCTCGGAGCCTTCTTCCTCGGCCACCGCGTGCGCGACGGCGCGCGCACCGACGAGCCGGTCCTCTACGACGCGAAGGACCTGACCACGCACGGGCTCTGCGTCGGCATGACGGGGAGCGGCAAGACCGGCCTCAGCGCGATCGTGCTCGAGGAGGCCGCGATCGACGGCGTGCCCGCGATCGCCATCGATCCGAAGGGCGACCTCGGCAACCTGATGCTCGCGTTCCCCGACGTCGCGCCCGCGGACTTCGCGCCGTGGGTGGACTCCACCGAGGACCCCGCGCGCGTCGCGGAGAGGTTCCGCGCGGGCCTCGCCGCGTCCGGACAGGACGGCCCGCGGATCGCGCGCTTCACGCGGAGCGTCGAGCGCGCGATCTACACGCCGGGGAGCACCGCGGGCCGGCCGCTCGCCGTGCTCGGTCCGCTCGCGCCGCCGCCGCGCGCGATCCGCGACGACCCCGAGGCGCTCGCGGAGGAGGTGTCCTCGAGCGTGTCGGCGCTCTGCGCGCTGGTCGACGCGGATCCGGACCCCGTCGCGAGCAGCGAGCACATCTTGTTGTCGACGTTGCTGATGCGCGCGTGGGCCGAGGAGCGCGCCCTCGACGTCGCGGAGCTCGTGCGCCAGGTGCTCGACCCCCCGATCGATCGCGTCGGCGCCCTCCCCCTCGATCAGTTCTTCGCGCCCGCGGATCGCAGGAAGCTCGGCATGCGCCTCAACCACCTCCTCGCCTCGCCCGCGTTCGCGCCGTGGATGAGCGGCGACCCGCTCGACGTGGGGAGCCTCCTCTACGCGCCGGACGGGCGCCCCCGCCTCTCCATCCTCTCGATCGCGCACCTCGGGGATCGCGAGCGGATGTTCTTCGTGACGCTCCTCTTGTCGCGGGTCGTCGCGTGGATGCGCGCGCAGCCCGGCACCTCGAGCCTGCGCGCGCTGCTCTTCATGGACGAGGTCTTCGGGTTCTTCCCGCCGGTCGCGGAGCCGCCGAGCAAGCGGCCGATGCTCACCCTGCTCAAGCAGGCCCGCGCGCACGGGCTCGGCGTGCTGCTCGCGACGCAGAACCCGATCGACCTCGACTACCGCGGGCTCTCGAACTGCGGCACGTGGCTCCTCGGCCGCCTCTCGACGGAGCGCGACGTGGATCGCGTGATCGAGGGCCTCGCCGGCGCGTCGAGCGCGAGCTTCGACGCCGAGGCCACGCGGCGCGAGCTCGCGGGCCTCGGGCCGCGGCGCTTCCTGATGCGCAACGTGCACGAGCGCGAGCCCGTGGTCTTCGAGACGCGCTGGGCGCTCTCGTACCTGCGCG
>JAYRVK010001307.1:0-4411 GCA_041918555.1 Sandaracinaceae bacterium | reverse complement strand
CTCACCGCGCACGACCTCGCGGGCCTGGATCTGCGCGGCGCGCGCCTCGGCGGCGCCGAGCTGTCGCAGGCCAAGCTCGCGGGCGCGGATCTCTCGGGCGCGGACCTGCGCGGGGCCCAGCTCGCGGGCGCGGACCTCTCGGGCGCCAAGCTCGACGGCGCGCGCCTCGCCGACGCGGAGCTCACCGGGGCGCGTCTCGACGCCGCCTCGCTCGTCGAGGTGGACCTCTCGCGCGCCCGCCTGAACGAGCTCCGCCTCGTCGGCGCGAAGCTCGACGGCGTCGACGCGACGGGCGCGACGCTCCGCGTCGCGGACCTCACGGGCGCCGCGCTCTCGCGCGTCCTCTTCTCCGGCTGCGATCTGCGCGGCGTGACGTGGCCGCGCGAGGGCGTGAGGGAGCTCGGGCTGGCCGGCGCGGAGCTCTCCGGCTCCGACCTGCGCGGGCTCTCGATCGCTCGCTGCGATCTGCGCGGGGCCAAGCTCGTGGGCGCGCGCCTCGACGGCGCGTGGATCGCGGACTGCGATCTGAACGGCGCCGACCTCACCCGCGCCCACTTCGAGGGTGCAACGATCGTTGACACGACGATGACCGGCGCGAACCTCGCCGAGGCGATCCTCGACGGCGCGGTGCTCGAGTTCGTCGACCTCGTCGGCACGCAGCTCGCGGGCACCCGGTGGCGCGGCGCGCGCCTCCACCGCGCGGACCTGACCGGGGTGGTCCTCACCGCCGCGGACCTCCGCGGCAGCAAGTGGGAGGCCGTCGGCGCGCGCGGCGTCGACGCGGCGGGGATGGACCTGCGGCACCTCGACCTCACCGACAGCGACTTCGGCGGCGCGAAGCTCGCCGGCGTGAAGCTCGACGAGGCGGTGCTGGTCCAGGTCGACTTCAAGCGCGCGGACCTCACGGGGGCCGAGCTCCGCAAGGTGTCGGCGGCGAGCGTCGAGCTCACTGGCTCGCGGCTCGCGGGGGCGGACCTGCGCGGCGCCGACCTGCGCGGCGCGATGCTCAACGGCGCGGTCGCGACGCGCGCGCGCTTCGAGCTCGCGAAGCTCGCGCGGGCCCTGCTGACGGTGGCGGACCTGCGCGAGGCCGTCTTCGCGCACGCGCACCTCGGCTACGACCTGCTCGAGAAGGCGCGCCTCGAGGGCGCGAGCTTCCGGGACGCCGACCTCGACTCCGCGGCGATGCACGGCGCGGTCGACACCGGCGCCGACTACCGCGGCGCCAACCTCGCGAACGTCGAGCGCACCGACCCCAAGCGCGCGCTCGCCGAGGGCTACGTCCCCGAGCGGCCGCCGCGCGGGTAGCGCGTCACCCGATGATCACCTTCACCTGCGAGGGCGCGACCTGCATCCCCGGCGGCGCGTTCGCGTTCGAGCCGTTGTGCTTGGTCGGCTTGAGCTGCGTGACGATGTCGTTGCCCTGGACCTTCACCTTGCTCACGCCCGCGGAGTAGGCGGCCTTGTCCATGTTGGTCGCGGAGACCATCCCCTTGAGCGTCCCCGCCTCGTCGCCGGACGTGCGCGAGATCGTGCTCTTCTTGGTGACGACCTCCTTGTTCGAGATCTTCACCTTGTCCGCGGTGTCGGTCGCCTGCGTGCACATCCCGATGTTCGGGTACGGGATCGGCACGAACGGCGCGGGAGGCGCCGGGGTCTTGCACACGTCCGGGAACGCGAAGCACTGACCGCCACCCTTGGTCGACGCAGGGAACATGGGGGGAGGATAGCAGCTCTTCAATACGCGTTCTCGCGGACCCTCCGGCCGACGACCGTGAGCGCGACGATCTTCAGATCGAGCAGGAAAGACCACTTGCGCATGTACTCGAGGTCGTGCTCGACGCGGCCGACCATCTTGTCGAGCGTCTCCGTCTCGCCGCGCCAGCCGTTGACCTGCGCCCAGCCGGTGATCCCGGGCTTCACGCGGTGGCGCAGCATGTAGTCGACGATCTGCGTCCGGTAGTGCCGGTTGTGGGCGACCGCGTGCGGGCGCGGGCCCACCACGCTCATGTCGCCGAGGAGCACGTTGACGAACTGCGGGAGCTCGTCGAGCGAGGTGCGCCGCAGGAGCCGCCCGATCGGCGTGATGCGGGCGTCGCCCTTCGTCGCCTGCGTCACCGCGTCGCCGTCCTCCGCGACGCGCATGGTGCGGAACTTCCAGACCTCGATCTCCTCGCCGCCGCGCCCGTAGCGCCGCTGCTTGAAGAGGGCCGGGCCCTTCGAGGTCCCGCGCACCGCGAGCCCGATCGCGACGAGCAGCGGCCACGCCGCGGCGAGGAACGTCCCCGCGAAGAGCACGTCGAAGGCGCGCTTGAGCGGTCCGTCGAGGCCCGGCGCGACCTTCAGCACGAGGTCGCCGACGTCCTCCTCCGCGAGCGCGAGCGCGAACACGAGCGCCATCACGAAGCGATCCTCGTCGAGGTCGTACGCGCCGTTCGCCTCGCAGATCTCGCGGACCATCGCGACGAGGCGCCGGCGCTCGCGCGGGGTCATCGCCTCGAAGGCCTTCGCGGTGCTCGCCATGTCGAACCGGTCGGGCCGGAAGTCCGCGACGTGGATCACGAGCGAGGGCGGGAGCTCGCTCCACTCGCAGCCCGCGAGCTGGGCGAGGAGCTCGAGCACGCGGTCGCGCTCGGAGCTCTCGAGCGAGCCGTCCGCCCACGCCGCGGCCATCAGGAGATCCGCGATCCCGGGATCTTCGGCAAGGAAGAGGGCAAGCACCGCCTGCGGATCGTGTGAGGCCTCAGGGTGGCGGCGCCTGCTCCGCGAGCGCGGTGCCCGTCCACGCGAGGCGGCGCACGCCGCGCCAGGTCTCGATGGAGACCGGAAAGTACGTTGACTCGGCGGTCTCGGAGAGGCGCAGGCCGACGCGGTGGGCGCTCGGGCGGCGAATAGTCTCGGACCATACGAGACCCCGGGGCGCGAGCGCGTGGGCGACGTAGCGCGTCTCGTCCGGTTCGTCGGCGGTCGTGCCGACGACGAGGATCGTCTCCCCGCCCGGCGCCGCCGCGCACGAGCGCAAGTCGAAGAGGTCCCCCTCGGCGTCGATCGCTGCCAGCTCGTCACCCAGCGTGCAGGTCGCAGGCCTAAGCACGTGGAGCCGCACCATGAGCGCGGATCGAGTGCGGCGGACGAACAGCACCGCGTCGATCGCCACGCCCGCGTGCTCGACGCGGAGGATCGATGTCAGCGGCTGCGCGCGGCCCGCGAGCGCATCGGGGGGCCGCGGCACACAGCCCCGGATCGGCGTCAGCAGGGCGCGCGCGACGGAGCCCGAGCCGAATGGTGTCAGCACCTCCACGAAGCGCCCCCGATCGCTTGGTGACGCGATGCCCACGACCGTCCCTCGCGAGAGTGATCGCAGGATCGCGCCCCCAGGGCGCTCACGCAGGATCACGTCATCGCGGGTCCTCCACGCACCCAGCGGCTGCACGTCTCGCGCGGCCCGAGTAGGAACCGGAAGCGCGCCGAGCTGGACCGCGATGCCTGCAGCCACATCGGCCTGCGCGCCTCGGTAGACGAGCTGCGCGAGGCCGTGCTCGAATCGACGTAGCCCAACCACGCGCGCATGCCCGGGGGCGAGCGTCTGCCACGCGGCGAAGAGCGCATAGTCGAGATCCGTGTGCGACACCGCAATCGCGTCGGCGTCCGCGGGTGTCGGAGGGGCGACCGGCGCCTCACCCGCGAGGAGGCGATCCAAGAGCCCACCGTCCGGGATCACATCGGCGAGCTCCTCGTACGGAAGCTCGGCCTCGAGCTGGAATGCGCTCGTCCGGAAGTCCGACGCCGCGAACACGAGCTCGATCCCGTACGTGCCCAGCCGCGCAACGAGCCGATCGCAGGACGAGCCCGCGCCGAGCTCATCCTCGGTCTCCGCGACTGCCGACTCGCACGTCTCGCGCATCCGCTCGGCGATCGTCTCGGGCGACGTGAACAAGCGCATCGGATCGAGGGGATGAATCTCGTCCTCCGTAATCGCGAAGTGGAATGCATGGTCCCGGAGCGACTCCACGTCGCCGGCGGACCACGATCCCTGGCACGCGAACGTGACGAGATGCGGGTGGAGCAAGCGCACAGCCGCCTTCGGCCGACGTCTCCATGTTCTGCACGGCCTCGGCCTCGTTCGCATCGAACGGTGCGCGCCGAGCCGCCTCGTTGCGTGTCTCGCGCTCGAGGTTGCGCCAGAGTCCCTCGAGCACGCCCTGCACGTGCGGGCGCGGATGCTCGAGCCGACCGCCCTCGGCGACGAGCACCGAGCGGATGGCGAGGACGGTTGTCGTCTCTCGCGTTGTTCCACCGCCTTGATCCCACGCTCTTTCGTGAGCGGACCGTGCCGATCTCCCGGTGTGCTTGATCGCCTCCGCGGATGCGGAGCCGGTGACGGAGAGCGAGAGGCCGGCGCGATCCTGCG
>JAYRVK010001306.1:0-2139 GCA_041918555.1 Sandaracinaceae bacterium | reverse complement strand
GGGGACTGCGTCGTGGAGAGCGAGCTCGGCGACGTCGACGGGCGCGTCGAGACGAAGATCGACCGCCTCCTCGCCGCGCTGGGAGGCGTGATCGGGTGAGCGAGCCGGCTCCCCCGAGGCCGACGCTCTTCGCGGAGTGGCGCCGGCCGATCGTGCTCCTCGCGCTGACGTTCCTGTCGACCTTCTACGTCGGCGCGGGCTCCGCGCGCGCCGGGCTCGCCAAGCACTGGCCGCACGAGGCGCTGAAGTGGAGCGGGCTCGAGAAGGCGGTCGACGCGATACCGCACCTCGTCTTGACGCCGCTCTCCCTCGACGAGCTCGCGTGGTACGCGTCGCACCTCGAGCACCTCGTCGCCGGCTGGACCTTCGCGGTGCCGCTCATGACGATCCTCGTGGCCCACGAGATGGGGCACTACGTCGCGGGGAGGATCCATCGCGTCGACATCTCGCCGCCCTACTTCATCCCGATGCCGATCTTCCTCCTCGGCACCATGGGCGCGGTGATCCGGATGCGCGGACGCATCGAGACCCGCAACGCGCTCCTCGACATCGGGGCCGCCGGCCCGCTCGCGGGCATGGTGGTGGCGCTCCCCGTGGTGATCTACGGGCTCCTGATCTCTCGTGTCGGTACGGTGCAAGACTTCTTGCCCCCGACGGCGCTCGAGGTGGAGCCCAACGTCTTCGTCGAGGGCCGCGGCGTCCTCTACCTCGGGCTGATCTGGCTCTTGAAGGGGCCGATGGCCGAGGGCCAGGACGTGTGGCTCAGCCCGTGGGCGCTCGCCGGGTGGGCGGGCCTGCTCGTCACGATGATCAACCTGATCCCCATCGGTCAGCTCGACGGCGGCCACGTGGCGTACGCGCTCTTCGGCAAGCGCCAGGACGTCTACGCGCGCCGCGTGCACTGGGCGCTCCCGTTCGTCGGCGGCCTGGTCTCGCTCGCCTACATCGTCCCGTCCTACCTCGCCGGCGAGCGCGGCCTCGGCGCGCTCTCGGGCGAGCTGATGGCGGGGTTCCACTGGGTCTTCTGGGCCGCCGTGCTCGTGGTGCTCGTCCGCCTGAGCGGGTCGGAGCACCCCCCGACCGGCGACGAGCCCCTCTCGCCGGGCCGCAAGGTCGTCGCGATCGGGACGCTCGTCCTCTTCGCGCTGCTGTTCATGCCGTCCTGGATCTACGTGCCCTAGCTAGAACCCCACGGCCTGCGGGGCCGGGACGTCGCGCACCGTCTCCGCGGGCGTCGCGACCCCGCGCGCGACCTCGACGGCGGCGGGGCACTCGCACAGCGCGTCGATCACGCGCGCGAGGACGGTGCGATCCGCGGCGTCGATCTGCCGCACGACGCGCCGGCCCCCCTTCGAGACCGCGTCGTCGAGGCCGATCGCCCGGAGCGCGAGGTCCGCAGGGCTGTCCGCGCGCGTCACGATCAGCCACTCGGGCACCACGTGCCACCCGCCCGCGTGCTCTTGGTGACCGAGCGCGAGATCGAGGCGCAGGAGCCCGTCCGCGCGATGGTCGAGCACGGTGCGAACGCGGACGTCTTGCACCTCACCGTCGGCCGCGACCAGCATCACGGGACGGAGCGCGACCCCGTCGGGGAGCGTGTCGATCCGCCGCGCGAAGGCGAGGAGCGCGCGGAGCATCTCCGGCACCGACCGCGCGAACGAGAGCCTCGTCCCGGTCGCGAGGATCGGGGCGGGGAGCGCGGCCGCGAGCAAGAGCACGTCGAGCGACACCGGCGGATCCGGGAGGAGCCACGGGAGCGCGAGCCACGCGCCCGCGTGGAGCGCGCCGGGGAGCGTGGTCACGTCGAGGAGCGCCTCGGGGTAGACCCACGAGCGCCAACGTTCCTTGCGCGCTGCACGAAGCCACCTCGCGTCGACGGGCCGGAACGCGCCGAGCTTGGTCGGGCCCGGCGCGCCGCCGCGCAGGTGCGCGGCACAGAGCGCGAGCAGGCCGAGCACGCCGAGCGCGGGCAGCGCGTGGCCCGCGAGCCCGAGCGACGCCGCGACCGGCGCCGCCGCCAGGACCCGCGCGCCGCGGACCAGCGCCGGGGCGAAGAGCAGCGGCCGCGCCGCGACGCCGGACCGTCGCGCGCGCCGGCCGACGAGCCCGATCTGCGCGAGCGCGAGGAGCGCGAGCACG
>JAYRVK010001305.1:0-2268 GCA_041918555.1 Sandaracinaceae bacterium | reverse complement strand
TGCGCGCGTTGGGGGAGGGGGCGCGCAGCCCCCTCGGAGACTCAGCGCTGGCTCACCAGGGCAGCTGGATCGTGGAGCCGGCCTCGAGCGCCTCGAGCGCCTTCTCCGTCGCGCGCACGTAGTCCGTGTGCCCGTGGTCGGCGGCGAGGCGCAGGATCTCGCGGAGGGCGATGCGCGCGGCCTCGTCGTCCCCGCGTCCCTGGTCGATGATCGCGAGGTAGTAGCGGCCCTGGATCAGATCCCAGACGTAGCCGTGGCGGGCTGCGTACTCGTTCGCCTGCGCGACGTGGGTCCGACCCTCCTTGCTGCCGAATCGAGTGGCGTCGATGAACCCGAGGACACGCATGTTCGCCCACTGGAGCTTCTCGAAGCCGTGGTCGCGGGCGACCTCGTAGCTGTAGCGCAGCGACGCGAAGGCGCGCTTGTAGTCGCCGAGGCGGAGGTAGCACTCCCCCATGTTGTGCGCGTTGACGGCGGCTTCGTAGGAGAAGCCATATTCCTTCGCGAGCTCGAGCGCCTTCCCGGCCGCCTCGAGGGCGCGCTCGTGGTCGAGCCCGAAGATGTGGACCAGCGACTCCATCTTGAGCATCTCGCACTCGGTGAAGCGGTCGTCGCCGGCCCCCTTCTGGAGCCGTCGCGCCTCGGCCAGCGCCTCGAGCCCGGCCTTGCGCCGCCCGTCGGACGCGGTCGCGAGGGCGAGCGGGACGAGACAGCGGATCTGCGCCTCCACGTCGGCGAGCTCGCGCGAGTAGCGCAGCGCCTCTTCGAAGCGCGCGGCCGCCGCGCGGTGCTCTCCCATCCGCATGTCCGCCTCGGCGGAGGCGAGGATCACGTCGCGCAGCAGCCGGCGCTCCCCGAGCTCGCGCGCGAGCGCGCTCGCGCGATCGAGCCAGCGCTGCCCCTCTTCGTTCGATCCGGAGAGGTTCACGAGCAGCCGGCCGCGGAGCATCGACATGCGCGCGACATCGGCATCGCGGCCCAGGCTCTCGCACAGCTCGACCGCCGCGGCGAGGCGCTTGGCGGACGCGTCGAGGTCGCGGCTCTTGAAGCCGAGATCCCCGATGCGCGCATAGAGCTCGATCATCCGATCCCGATCCGGCTCGGCCATCTGCGAGAGGAGGTCGATCGCACGCTCGAGCGCGTGGATCGCGCCGGCGAGCGCGTGCTCGCCGACGAGGCGATCCGCGGCCCGCACCATGTAGTCGACCGCGCGGCCGCGCTCGCCGGACTCCCGGTGATGGTGCGCGAGCTTCTCTGCGAGCTCGTCGAGCCGATGCGGGTACAGGTGCTCGAAGGCCTCGGCGATCGCCGCGTGGAGCTCGCGGCGGGTCTCGAGGGTCATCCCGTCGCGCAGGACCTCGCCGATGAGATCGTGCGAGAAGTCGAGCTCCGCGTTGCCGCGCGTGACGAGGCCGCGCGCCTCCAGCGACGAGAGCGCCTGCTCGACCGACGCGGGGTCGTCGCCCACCACCTGGGCGAGGAGCTCCGCGGTGAACCTCTCTTGCGCGATCGAGGCGACCTGCAGGAGGTGGCGATCGCGCGCGCTGAGGCGGGCGAGGCGCGAGGACACGATCCCGCGCAGGGTCTTCGGGACCTCGACCTCGGCGACCGCCGGGTCGTACTCCACGCGCCCCTGGTGCACTTGGATCGCGCCCGAGTCGGCGAGGGCCTTGAGGTACTCCTCCACGTAGAGCGGGTTACCGCCGCTCTTCGCGGTGACCTCGCGCAGGAGGTCGAGCGGGACCTCCTCCGCGGCGAGGCGGACCCCCGTCAGGCGCGCGACGTCGTCGTCGTCCATCGGGCCCAGGCGCAGCTCGAAGTAGCTCGGCACGTCCGTCCACGCATGGACGAAGCCGGGACGATAGGAGAGCACGACGGCCACGCGGGCGTCGCGCGCGTCGCGGATCAGCCCGTCCAGGAGCTGCTGCGAGTCATCGTCCATGTTCTCCGCGCCGTCCCACGAGAGCACCGTGAGCCGATCCTGCGCGAGCTTGAGCGTCATGCGCGCAATCGCGGTGCGCAGGAGCTGCGCCGTGCCGTCGCCGGAGCCCTCCGGCTCGACGCCGAGCGCCATCGCGACCGCCCCGATCTCCGCGGGGCCGAGCCCCAGCTCGCGCAAGCGGCCGAGCCGCTCGCGGGCGTCGTCGTCGCTCACGAGCTCGTCGATCCCGAGCAGCGCGCGCAAGAGCTCTTGCACCGCGGCGAGCGGCACGGTGCGGTTCTGGCGCGTGCACGTCGCCACGTACATCCCCACGTCGTGCCCCCCGA